>NZ_JBALMO010000130.1:9737-21717 GCF_036963345.1 Bacillus sp. JJ722 | reverse complement strand
GCCAACCTCCATGTATATTATAGCATTTTATTTTCACCTTAATATAAATATAAGATTGAAGACTGTAGTACCACAGTTAAGGTAATTAGTTATTTTATGAGAAAAGCAATCTTATTTATAGTATGACCTTAATTATTGTTTGATTGTGTTAAACTAATTGTATAATTTGAAAAGGAGGAAAAAATCAATGATTATTGCAACAACTCCAACATTAGAAGGTTATAAAATAGTTGAATATTGTGGTGTCGGGACTTCTCAAGCAATCATGGGTGCCAATATCGGACGAGATTTCTTAGCTGGTTTAACAGATATGTTTGGTGGTCGCTCTGGCCAATATGAAGGAAAAATTGAAGAAGCTTCTAATACTGCATTAGAAGAATTAAAAGAAAAAGCAGCATCACAAGGTGCAAATGCAATCGTCGGTATTGACTTTGATTTCGGTGCAGTAGGTGCTAGCGAAAGCATGATGCTATGCGTTGTGAGCGGTACATTTGTAAGAGTTGAACAACAATAAGAAGGAATTACTTGTATAAGAAAAGCTCAGTTCAATTCTGAACTGAGTTTTCTTAATTGAAGTTCAATTATTTTTGTAACTACATGTTAACGATGGACTAGCTTTATAACTTAAGAACTCTTTGTTTAAATTATGGGCTTTAATATACTCTTCGTAATATTCTTTAAGAGGTTCGCCATGTTTGATTAATCGTTGTAAGTGCTTCGCTATTCCAACTTTTTCACTCTTCATTACTCCAAGGCCCTTCTCCAATTGATAGTTATAGTAAAATACTTCGATACCAACTAAGTCAGCTGGTTTATTTCCATTTCTTATGTGCCGCTTAATCTTCTCTTCTCTTCTTTCAATAACATCTAAATAGACTATAAGATGACTTTTATAATCTTCTTTACGCAATGTACCTTTTTGGTGAGATGTAATGAAATAGCTGGCATCAACTTCTAACGTTCGCTTTGCTGATGCAATAAAGCTATCAATATCACTGTCTCTGTCACTATAATAAGGTCCAAATGAAGTTAAATCGATATCACCAATCAACAGAATACCTTGGTCAACAATATAAGGACAACAAAATCCCTCTGTATGTCCTGGAGTATGAATCATTATTACATCTTGTCCTGACATATGAATGGGCTCATTGTATTCATACACATCCGAAACCTGTAATGTTCGATTGATTTGAATATCCAGTAATTGTTCCTTTTGTTTTCGTTCTTGATTCCACCAATCCATCCCATTATTAATAGCTAGTATCGCCTCTGACTTCGCAATATCTTCGAGATTTGAGATTTTCTTGTAATCAAATTGATTAATATACGTTTTGGCTGCTTTAAAAAAATGCGCCCCCCACATATGATCTAAATGATGATGCGTAAGATAAATTTCCTTAACACTATGTTCTTTTTTTATATGATCGAACGCCACGTAACCTGAACCACAGTCAAGCATTGTAGAATGTTCATCGCCTTTAATGACTATGGACGTAGAAAATGGCACACGACTTTTATTCTCACCAATTATTACCTCAACAGGACCAATCTTTTCGTATTTCATATTTCTTCATCCTTTTCTCTTGTTAATAGCTTTCTATACATTCCTCCAATGCAAATTTTGTGCCATTAACCACTTCTATAAAACAAAGGTTTTGTTATAATAAATCGATTATATTTTGCGATTAATCGGACAAGTTGTTTTGTTTCAAGACAACTTCTATGTAAGATCTTTAGATTATTTTCATAAATTTCTATTTCATTTTTTGAAACAACTTCCTATCCATTTAAACTGTAAAAATAGGATGGAAACAACTAGCTTGTTATCCATCCTACTCTTGAACATATATCATTATTTTTCCACTTCAAATTTCGCGCTTACTTTTACTTCTCCTATTTCATTAACTGCAACCGCTTCACAAATCCAGCGTGTTTCTGTTTCGTCCACAATCTTTCCTTTGACTGTTACTCTTTCACCTGGTCTTGTCATTGCACGAAAACGAACTGAAAATTTGGCAAGTTGATCAATTGCAAACCATGTTCCAATTGCTTGGCCAATAAAACCCATGATTAACATACCATGTGCGATAACGCCACCAATCCCTGCTTTAATAGCCTCGTGTTCAACGGAATGAATAACGTTAAAGTCACCAGAAGCTCCAGAATAACGTACAAGTTGTGTATGAGTTACTTCTTCTTTTTGCAAAGGCTTTAATTGAGTTCCGATTTCCATAATCATTCCTCCTAATGTCTTTCAATAATTGTGGAGCGAGCTATTAAAACCAGCTTATCCTCTTGATTTACATATTCTTTCTTTACAACCATCATGTTCATAGTACCTTTTGTATAGGCATCCTCTACAACACCTGTTACGGTAATTTCATCTCCTGGTCTAATCTTTCCAAGATATTCATATTCTTGTTCACCATGAAGAACTTTTAACATATTTAAACCCAAAGCAGCACCATTCGAAACTTTACTTCCCCAAAACTCAATGACAGTCGGGAAAGTTGGCAATAAAGATGTACCATCTTGATAGTCTGGATGCGGATCACCAATTGCCTTAGCAAGCTCAAGATTTTTTCCCTGTTCTACCTTAAATGTAAATGTTTCTAGCTTCATTCCAATTTTATCTTCTAGTTTAGGAGACATACTACGCCTCCTTCTATTTGAAAATTCAGTCTTTAATGCATCTTTGTATTGATTTTGTGTATTTTTTCCTAACTTTACATATTCTGATTATACATACAAGATCAACACTTAAATTCCAACGTATGCTCGCCTAGTGCTGGCGGAGAGATTAATTCTTCTAGTTTTTCTTCACCCATACCATATTTGGTAGACATATAGCGGAGATGATTTTGTTCAACAATCATCCCTCGACCATGATAAGTTGGATGAGAATATAATTCACTCGTTTCAAGAACTGGTGTTAAACAGCAATCAACTTCTTTTGAAAACTGTTCCCATTCCGCTAACGTACGATTAGCAAATAAATCTTTTACTTCAAGAAAAACAGGATTTTCATCATTAGCTAATGAAAAATGTGCCGATAACCAATCTTCACGATTGACATTCTTACAAAAATTGCTCCAAAACTTAGGTTCCAACGCTCCTAAACCTACATATCTATTGTCTTTCGTTTTATAAATACCATAACAAATGTGTTTACTATTAACTCTTGGTATGCCATGCTGGTCCCCTGTTAAGCTTTCAATCATCACATGATTAGACATAAGCGATAACAATGAATCTGTTATCGAAATGTCAATAAAAGCACCTTCACCTGTACTTCCTCGTCTTACTAAGGCAGCTAAAATTCTTTCTGTAGCTGTTATTCCACCAACAAAATCCGCAATGGTTGTACTAGGTAAGATAGGTTGACCATTTTGATCTTTAAATTGGGCAAGTACCCCACTCAATGATAAATAGTTAATATCATGACCACCTAAATGACTTATACTACCGCTTTGTCCGTAACCTGTAACGGAACAATAGATAATGTCTTTTTTGCATTGAAGTGCTTGTTCGTATCCAATACCTAGGCGATTCATAACGCCTGGGCGAAAGCCTTCAATGACTACATCAGCAGTGCCTATTAAGTCTAATGCAGCTTGTTGATCTGCCTTTTCTTTTAAATTTAATACCATACTTTTTTTATCACGATTTTGGGCTTGAAAAACAAAACCAATACCATGTTCGCTTGATGATGCACGAGAAGGATCACCTGATGGAGATTCTACTTTTATCACTTCAGCCCCCATATCCGCAAGCCGTAAAGTAGCATGAGGTCCTGGAAGGTACTGAGTGAAATCAATAATTCGAATTCCATTCAACATTTTACATGCTTCCTTTCTAATTATATTTTAAATTCCCCACCCTAGAAGTAGGAAAGCCCTTACATTCCTAATTGTTTTGCAATTATGACCTTCATAATTTCATTTGTACCTGCAAAAATCGGCGCTACTGCAATATCACGGTATCGTCTAGCAATCTTATATTCTTCCATATATCCATATCCGCCATGAAGTTGCACACAGTCCGCTGAAATTCGTCTCGCCATGTCAGAAATCCACCACTTTGCCATCGATACTTCTGTTACGATATCTTGCCCTTCCATATGTTTTTCAAGAAGATCATTCACAAACGTACGCCCTAGTTGAACTTGTGTAGCTATTTCCGCAATTTTAAATTGAGTATTCTGAAATTTACTGATGGACTTTCCGAATGCTTGACGCTCTTTCACATATTGAAGTGTTAAATTTAGCATATCTTCAGCAGACACTTGTGCACCAAGAGCCGCTAATAATCTCTCTTGTTGAAGCTTTTCCATTAAATACACAAAACCTTTTCCTTCTTCACCTAATAAATTAGCAGCTGGAACACGAACATCCTCAAAGACTAATTCCGATGTATCTTGACTGTGCATACCGATTTTATCTAGTTTACGCCCTCTTGAGAAACCTTCCATTCCTCTTTCAACAAGTAATAGACTTACACCTTTGTGTGCTGGTACCGCTTTTGGATCAGTTTTACAAGCGACAATTACTAAATCAGCTTGAATACCATTTGAAATAAATGTTTTTTGTCCATTCAAAATATAATGATCGCCATCTTTAATCGCTGTCGTCGTGATTCCAGCTAAATCAGATCCTGTACCTGGTTCAGTCATACCAACAGCAGTAATGATTTCTCCACTCACACAGCCTGGCAGGTACTTTTTCTTTTGTTCCTCTGTTCCATAAGAGCTAATATAAGGAACAATAATATTACTATGTACAGTAACGCCCCCTAATCCTGCCCCTACTCTACCCAACTCTTCATTCATAATTGCTGCAAATCCAAAATCTACGCCCATACCACCATATTCTTCGTCTACCCATGGGCAAATGAAACCTTGTTTCCCCATCTTCTCCCAGAAAGAACGTGGAACCATGCGCTCTTGTTCCCATTGATCAAAAAATGGTTCTGCTTCTTTCTCCAAAAATTTTCTTAATGATTCACGGAACATTTTATGCTCTTCCGAGTAATACGAACTACTTGAATTTTGAGTATTCAATACAGATAATGCTACCATTTTAATTCCTCCTAGATTTATATTGCTTGTACTCTTTTCTATTACTCACTTAGACGATTGGAGCATAAGGAAAAACATCCCCTGTTTTAGCTAAAGGTGTGAATTCTGTTTTTAATGATTCCATTGCATGCTCTCCAATTGAATCTACTGTCCAGCCTTCTGCACTGGAAATGGTCCTAACAGGTCGAGGTTGAGAGAATAAAATAATTTCTTTTCCACGAACACCGAATATTTGTCCAGTTATATGTGATGATGCATCACTTCCTAAATAACCAATTAAAGGTGCAATATGCTCTGGAGACATTTGTTTAACTTTTTCAACGCGTTGCTTTTGAGCTTCTGTTTCAGTTGGCATAGTACCAATTAAGCGACTCCAAGCAAATGGTGCAATTGCATTAGCTCTTACATTAAATCGTTCCATATCCATAGCAGTGGATTTTGTTAAGCCCACAATTCCAAGTTTGGCAGCAGCATAATTTGCTTGTCCTACATTTCCGATTAAGCCAGATGTTGAAGTGATGTTTATGAAACTACCACTCTTTTGTTCTTTAAAATAAGGTACCGCTGCTCTAGTAACATTAAAAGAACCTTTTAAATGAACAGCAATGATACTATCCCATTCTTCTTCAGTCATTTTATAGAGAATACGATCTCTTAATATCCCCGCATTATTTACAACTATATCTACTTGACCGAACGTATCAATAGCTGTTTGAACAATGTTTTCAGCACTCTTCATTTCCGAAACCGAATCATAGTTGGCAACCACTTCGCCGCCTTGTTGTTTAATCTCGTTCACTACTTCATCAGCAACTTTGTTATCTTGTCCTCCTCCTGCCGTACCACTACCTAAATCATTTACTACTACTTTAGCTCCTTCACTCGCCAATAATATTGCAGTCGCTCTACCAATTCCTCTACCTGCACCTGTTACGATCGCTACTTTTCCTTCAAGACTTCTCATAATTACCCTCCATACTAGAATTTATTAGTAACTTAAGGTCAAACCTTAGCTATACTTTGCTTAATTGCAATAAATGTGCCATCAATTAAACTACTTAAAGAAAAATGTTTGAAACACGTTAAATCATGCTTTAGAATTTTTTATAAAAACAGATATCCCATTGTAAAATTGATTTAATAATAAACCTAGTGTGTTTTTAACCAAACAGTGTATTTTTAAAAACACACTTTTAGTTTTTTAGAAAAAACACATCTATACATGATTCTTCTCTTGCTCAATTAGCGCGGTTCTAAGTACTTTCCCTACAGCGGTTTTTGGCAGTTCGCTTCTAAATTCAAAATGAGTTGGTACTTTGTAGCGTGTTAATCTTTCTTTACACCAATCTTTCAATTCCTCAATAGTCACTGAGGTCTTATCTTTCAGCACTACGGCAGCTTTCACTGTCTCACCACGATAAGCGTCAGGAATTCCATATACACAAACTTCTTTAATAGTAGGATGTTGAAATAAAACTTCCTCGATTTCTTTCGGATAAATATTAAATCCACCGGCAATAATCATGTCCTTCTTCCTACCAACAATGTAGAAATAACCGTCCTCATCCATTACGGCAAGATCGCCAGTATATAGCCAACCATCACGAATCGTTGCTATCGTTTCTGCTTCATTCTTCCAATAACCCTTCATCACTTGAGGACCCTTAACAATAATTTCCCCAGGCTGCCCTATAGGTACATCTACTTCACCCGTTTCTGAATCTACAATGCGACAATCCGTACTTGGTGCAGGTATTCCAATGCTCTTTAATTTTCTAACCCCACTAGATGGGTTTCTATGAGTAAAGGCTGTTGCTTCTGACAAACCGTAGCCTTCAATAATAGGGTTCCCTGTTTTTGCTTCTAAATCTTTCATTACCTTCATTGAGAGAGGAGCTGAACCACTTCCACAGTATTTAAAGCCTTTCAAGTCATCTTCATTTACATCCGGATAATTTAGCAAGGCAATGTACATTGTTGGCGAACCTATAAATACGGTAGGTCGTAACTTTCGTATAATATTTAACACAGCACTCACTTCAAAACGCCTTATCAAAATTAATGTAGCTCCACTGGATAGTGCTTGATTCATATGCGTCAATCCCATTCCATGGAACAATGGCGAGATGCCAAGAACACGTTCACCAGGCTGTTCATATGTACCAACATGACAAGAAATACCTTGCTTTAAATTCCAAAGCACATTATGATGTGTTATCATTACTCCTTTCGATTTTCCAGTTGTTCCACCGGTATATTGTAAAATTGATAAATCTTCCTCTAAATCAATCTCGATCGAGGGTGCATTGCTAGTTCCTTTTTGCAACCATGCATAGAAAGAACTCTCTTTCGTTTTACCATCAATAAAAATAGCCGTTACTTTGTCTAAGTAATTTATTTGTTCTAGCTTCTTCTTTTGTTCTTGATAACTAATAAACCAAGTCGCTTCAGAATCTTCTAGCGTATGTTTAACTTCCATTGGTTGATACATTGGATTCACTTGAACAACAATACCTCCTAAACGCTGGATGGCATAATATGAAATAACGTATTCCACACAATTAGGAAGCATTAATGCTATACGATCCCCTTTTCTAAATCCTGATTGATATAGTGCTGAAGCAAGACGATCTGTTGCTTTTTTTAATTCTGAATAACTAGTTTCTTTATCATTCTCAATAATAGCGATATGTGTGGGATATAATTGTGCTGATTGATGTAAAATTTCATACACACTCCTGTACGTAGGTGGAGATATTTCATACGGAACTTGTTTTGGATAAAACTTGTGCCAAGGTCTGTTCATTTTTTTCCTCCTCTTGTTAAAAAAATGAAAAATTCTTATCCACCATCAATAATGCAAGAAGCATTCCAAATCTATAATTCTCAAAAAAGGATGATTAATAGGGATCATTAATGATAATTTCCTACGAAAGAAATAAGTGTTGTTTTTTAAAAAACACAATTGTATGATAATTAAAACGCTTACATATATTCGAATACCTTTGTGTGTTTTTTTCAATACAGTAAAGTGATACTTAATAAGGAGTGAAAGTATGCAAATAAAAAGTTCATTTACATACACTGTAAAAGATTTTATGACCTATAATGTTTCCACACTAAATAATACGAATACCTTATACGATGCTTTAGTTATATTTCAAAAAGACAAATCAAAAATTATCCCAGTCGTCAACGAGGAAGAAAAAATCATTGGAATTATGACCATATCAACTTTTCTAAATACACTGAAAGAAAAAGTACCAATTGATGAGAGTATTATGCCTTATATCGTAAGACCTGTCATAACAGTTTACGAGAATGATCGTTTGTATGGATTAAAACAAGTCTTTTTGAAGCATAAAATTGGCCAGGTAATTGTCGTCTCAGAAGAAAATCATTTTAAAGGCATTCTAGATTCCGCTAGTATTATAAACTTTTATAGAACGAAATCTGACTCTCTAACAAACTCATTAGAAACTCTTATTAAGTATATGCCAACCGGTATTCTTGCTTTAGACCGGAATGGTACCATTGTTGTTAGTAATCAGGCTGCTGAACAAATGTGTAACATGCCAAGTAAACTAATCTTTGGAAGCCATATTTCTGAGGTATTACCACAATTAAAACAAATGTTAACAACAGTCGATTACCGAACAGATGCTTCTCCTCTTCTCAAAATTACACTAGGTGAAAAAAAACTTCTTATTACTGCAAAATCACTTACGGATGAAACACAATACTGGGGAGGCATAATCCTCATTGAAGATTTAACAAATTATGAGCAAATAGCAAACGAGCTTGAAATAACAAAAAATTTAGAGCGTACACTCAAAACTGTTGTCGATAATGCGTATGACGGCCTACTATTAATAGATAAAAAAGGTAAAATCGAAATGGTTAACACATCTGCATCGGAAATAGTAAACCAAGATGAAAACACCTTAATCGGTCAGCCTGTAAATGATTTCTTCCCGGATATCAAACTAGAAGAAGCTCTCTCTATGGATTTGCAATCGGCAAAAATAGAAGCAATTGTTGTAAATAAGCGCAGATGTCTCATTAAGAAAATTCCTATCTTCAGACAAACAGTAGCAGTAGGAGCATTAGCACAAATTATTTATAAAGATCTTAGTAAATGGAAACATGTGATTTCTCGATTAGACACGTTAGAGAAGGAAAATTCCTATTATCGAGGCGAGCTCTCAAAACTTGGTGGGACACCTTTCGATTTAGATGATATTCTCACTAAAAACAAAGAAATGGAACGTATAAAAAAATTAGCGCGACAGTCCTCAGCAAGTATTTCAAATGTACTCATTTTAGGTGAAAGTGGCACAGGAAAAGAACTATTTGCACGTGGCATACATACAGCATCGCATCGGACAGGTAGTTTTATTAAAGTAAATTGTGCCGCTATCCCAAGTGAACTTTGGGAATCTGAATTTTTCGGCTATGATGATGGAGCATTTACAGGGGCAAAGCGGGGTGGAAAACCTGGCAAATTTGAACTAGCCAATAACGGAACAATCTTTTTAGATGAGATTGGAGATATGCCGCTTTCTATGCAAGTCAAATTACTTCGCGTTTTGCAAGAAAGAGAATTCGAGCGAGTTGGTGGAACAAAAACCATTCGTGTTAATGTTAGAGTCGTTGCCGCAACTAATAAAGATTTAAACCAATTAATTGCCAATAATGAATTTAGAGAAGATTTATTTTATCGTTTGAATGTTATCGTTATTAATATACCACCGCTGCGAAAACGAAAAGAAGATCTTCCGCTTCTTACTTCATCTATAACTAAGAAATTTAGTCATTTGCTAGGTTTAGAGAATGTGAAAATCAATTATACTGCTCTGATGCTATTGACCTCTTACGATTGGCCTGGAAATGTCAGAGAGCTTGAAAATGTTATTGAACGAGCGATGAATTGTATAAATAGTGATATTATTGACGTTGAGCACCTGCCAGAACATATACAAAGAATCGCACAATTTAAATCCGAAGCAAAAACCTCATCAGATAACTCACCTATAGAAATCCAATTATCCGACCAATCCGTATTAGAATCCTATAAAAATAACTTACTTATCGCAGAAAAAGAAGCCATTATCAATGCTCTTAAACAGACAGGCGGAAACCGTACTGCAGCGGCCAAACTATTAGAAATGAGCCGATCACAGTTTTACCAAAAACTAAAAAGAATGAATTGATAATGAAAAAGGACTGTTAATTAGCTATTATAATGCTGGTAACAGTCCTTTTAATTACAAAGTTTATTTCGCTATTAGTTCATCCGTATTTACATCTTCTAGTTTAGATTGCTTCTTTTTCAATACCTTATCTGGATTTGCAAATAGAAGCATTAATATTGCAGCCACACATATAAATGCCGCCATAATTAGTATGCCGTAATCATATCCTAGTATTTTATCACTCCCACCTAATTCAAGCATTTTGCCTGTTACGATTGGAGATACTATTCCACCCATTGTTGCAAATCCTGCGAACAGACCGAGCATTAATGCGGAACGCTCTGGAGCGAGCTTTACCGCTATAACCGATCCTATTACCATTCCTGAGTTTAGCATTCCTTTAGCTAAGCATATAGCAATAATCACCCAAACAACTCCACGAATTTCTGTAATAGAGTAGTATAAAACTCCACCAGTGAACACAGCAAGTGCTGTTACTAAAATACGGGCTTTATGGAAGCTAGCGGTTTTCTTAAACACATAATCTGATATTGTTGAAATGATGATTGCAACAATCCCTCCTGCGAGACCAAGTAAAGCAATTACATAACTCATCTGTGACGGGGAAAGTGAAATCGCTTCCATTAGGAATGACGGCAACCATGTTTGTCCCCAAGCTACTTGCCAATATGAAGCAAAGCCAACAAAAATGGTGAAAATAAACGTTATTGAAAACATACTAATTAATGCTACTTTTAGTTTCGCAGTTGGTTGGCCAACTGTCCTACTCTTTAATCGATCTGTTTCAGGATCCACACTTACTTCTGGACGTTCCTTACCTAACCAGAGCCATAGAAGAACCCAAACTAAGCTTACGAGTCCTAATGATCCAAAAGCATTTCTCCATCCGAAATTTCCAATAAGAAAAACTAACACTGGAGCACTAACAAATCCCCCTAAAGTTGCTCCAAAAGCAAAAATAGAAGTAGCCAATCCGCGATTTTTTGGTGCAAACCAGTAATTTAATTGTGTGATAGCCGTCGCATAAAATGGGCCTTCAAAGATTCCTAGCAATATTCGATAAATAATAAGCATTGTTAAATCGTGGATAAAAAAAGCACCAAACTGAAGCGCTGTCCATGAAAAAGCCATTACGGTAAACATTCTTTTTGTTCCAAATTTATCTGTTAACATACTTCCAAAGATATTAGATATAAAGAATGACCAGAAAAAACTACTTCCTACAATGCCCCACTGTAAGGGGGACAGACCGAATTCTTTAGATATACTAACTGCCGCATATCCTGCAATAGATTTATCTGCAAAATTAACAATGTACAATGAAAACATAAAAGCTAGGATTCCCCAACGCACTTACTAACCACTCCTTTTCTATTGAACATACTTCGGAGAAAAGTCAAATTTGGGTTCTAAAGAATCAACACGGATGAATCATAAATAGATTACTCCCAACCTTAACAGCTTCATCCAACCTACTACATCCTCAGTCTAATTTCCCTCCTCTACTTATCTAAAAATGCTCACAACTTCCTTTTTATAAACTCCTTTGTTAACGGTTACAAAAAGTTGTGTTACTAGTATATATGCAATTATTATGCCAACAACTAAGACCAGGTAGTAAAAGCGAAATTGTTGAAATTTTAACTCTAATTCAGTTTTTTTGCACAAAATTGTGCTGTAAAAA
>NZ_JBALMO010000130.1:0-9712 GCF_036963345.1 Bacillus sp. JJ722 | reverse complement strand
TTTTTACAGCACAATTTTGGAAAACGACAATGTCATTCGACTAAATGACATAACATCTTATTTTCACCTATCCTATGGAGAAAATTGAACTTAGCAATGGTACTAAGTCACACCGATTTGAAACAACTTCAAGCACTAAGAAAATGAGTTAATTATAAATTCAAAGAGGTTGTCTAAAAAGCCCTTTTTTCAATCTTTGTTTAATTGTGGGAAAGTAATTCTTTAGGTTTTTAAGAAGATACAGATACATATGGATTCATCTAGATCGAAAGCGCCAAATTTAGATATTTTAATCATAATTAGCAAGATTATATATATCACGTAACCTATTTCAGAGGGTTAAAAAAGCGTAAAAGGGCGTTCAAAAAGTGTTTGAAATCACTTTTCGGACAGCCCTCTTCTTGCTTGTATATAATTGACCATTAATAATGAAGATTTGAGGTTTTATGTATTGCGAAATTTAATTCATTTTCTCTTTCCTTGACTATTGTCATTCCAATACTACGAAGAACTCAGAAAATAGTTTAAATGAGGTGCATGGGCCAACTCTTGTTAATGAAAACTACAACTGTAATATATCCTTCCCTATCATTACGTTTTTTTGTAAAATAACATTAGTTCAAATTATAGATACAAATGAAAGAAGAAACTACTTCTGAACCTTGCTATGCCAAGAGTTGTATTAATTAGAGAGGGTGTTACCTATCAGATATTTTACTGGTATTTTATATGTAGTTGCTGGTCTACTTTTCTTGTTATTATATTATTCTAATTCGTTTAGAGAAGAAGTATCACAACGAGGAATTCCAACAGAGAATTATGATCAAGCAAGATTGATAGGCTTTATTTTTATTATATTAGGGATCATTTTAATTATTTTTAAAGCCTACCGTAAACGTAAACTGAATGCTACAAATAAATAATTTTTTTAAAAACAGGACAAACACTAATGCTTGTCCTGTTTTTTTGCTTATACATCATATTTTTCTGGATTAGAACCCACTCGTTCATTTTTATTGATAGCATCTATACTTGCCATTTCTTGAACTGATAATTCAAAATCAAAAATATCCGCATTTTCTTGTATACGTTCTGCTTTTATTGATTTTGGTATCGTAATAATGTTGTGCTGAATATCCCATCGTAAAATTACTTGAGCTACGCTCTTGTTATGAGCTTGGGCAATTTCCGTTAAAACAGGATGGTCAAGTAAGGTACCTTGTCCAAGTGGTGACCATGCTTCTACCTGAATATTGTGTGATGTACAATATGCCCGTAATTCTTCTTGAGATAATAATGGATGACATTCAATTTGGTTGATCATTGGCATAATTTCCGCATCTTCCATTAGATTCTCTAAATGATGTTTATGAAAATTACAAACGCCAATGGCTTTTACTCTCTTTTCTCGATACAGTTGTTCTAGTGCTTTCCATGCGTCTTTATATTTCCCTGCAACCGGCCAATGAATTAAATACAAATCGATGTATTCAAGTTGCAATTTCGCTAAACTTTCATTAAATGCTGCAAGTGTTGCTTCATATCCTAGGTCATCATTCCAAACTTTTGTCGTAATGAATAATTCTTCCCGTGGTACTCCGCATTCTTTAATACCTTGTCCGACACCTTCTTCATTTTTATAAATAGCAGCAGTGTCGATTGCACGATAACCACTTTGAACAGCTGATTTAACCGATCGAACAGCTTCATCATGCTCCATTTTCCATACGCCTAAACCAAGCTTTGGCATAGCTAGACCATTACTTAACGTTGTGTATTTCATTTTATCCTCCTGTTACATACATTGTTGGCTCAAATAGCTCCATTACATTTTCTTCTATTTACATTATGCAATTAATTTATAAGTCTTTATACAAACGAATCATGTCACGACATTGTATACCATTCTCATAAATCTCTTCATCATAATGGCGAATAAAGAAGTCTACATCAACTCCAGCTATTCTAAATCCACTTTTTTGATATAGAGCGAGTTGCCCGATACTCGAATTGCCAGTTCCAATTTCAATCGTTTTATAATCTTGTTCCTTGGCAGACTCCATCGCATGTTTGATCAGTTTTTTGCCGATTCCTTGATTGTGATGTGCCTCAGCAACAGCAATATTCACTACTTCTACTGTTTCTGGTCTCGTTGGAAGTAGTACGTACACGCCAACTACCTCTAGATTAGTAATGGCAATATAGCATTGACCTCTTTCTACATAGTCATTTACAATCTTCGGTGAAGGATCCGCCAGTAAAAGTAGATCCATCGGTGCCTGTTCATTATTATGTAATCTACGTATTTCCATAAACATGTCTCCTAGTAAATATAATAAGTAAGTTTTACTTTACTTGCAAAATAAGAAAAGCTACCCACTAGTTAGTATAACGGACAAGAGGGTAGCTCGAAATAATTATTTTGTTATTAATTTCAATGGTGCTGCAATATGATCTTCTACTTTCTTACCTTTTAAATGATCCTTCGCAGCTCTTACAGCGAGCTCCCCAATTAACTTTGGTTGTTGAGCTACTGTTGCTGCTAATTTGCCTTCTTTCACAGAATTTATAGCATCTTCATTACCATCAAAGCCAACTACTAATATATTTTTCCCTGTGCTATTAATAGCTTCAATTGCACCTAGTGCCATTTCATCATTATGTGCAAATACACCTTGAATATCTGGATTACCTTGAAGCATGTTTTCCATTACATTTAGACCTTTTGTACGGTCAAAATCAGCTGTTTGCTTCGCTATAACTGATAATTGTTTATCAGCAATGTTATGGAAACCTTTACCTCTTTCACGAGTTGCTGATGCTCCAGGTACTCCTTCTAATTCAGCGATTTTTGCACCCTGTCCTAGTTTATCAACTAAGAACTCGGCTGCCATTTCCCCACCTTTTGTATTGTCAGATGCTACAAGAGTAACAACTTCACCTTTTTCTGAGGAACGATCAAGTGTAATAACTGGGATACCAATACTATTTGCTGATTGTACAGCCGCTGAAATGGCTGCTGAATCAGTAGGGTTGATAAGGAGCACATCCACGCCTTGTTGAATTAAGTCTTCAACATCATTTACTTGTTTTGCCGAATCATTTTGTGCATCAACTATAACTGTTTCCATTCCGTTCTTTTTCGCTTCTCCTACTACCCCATCTTTTAGGGAAACGAAGAAAGGATTATTTAATGTTGAAACGGATAAACCGATTTTCACGTCTTTTAAATCGCCGCTTTTTGAAGGTTTAGCCCATTCTGGCGGCTCTAATGAACAACCTGCTAATATAATCAATGAAATTGATAATAGTAAAATCCATGCTTTCTTCATTGGAAGTACCCCCTACGCTGATTTCTTGCGGTCAACCATAACAGCTGCCAGAATAACTAACCCTTTAACAACCATTTGGAAAAATGATGATACGCCTAGTAAATTCAAACCGTTGTTTAATGTACCGATAATTAAAGCACCGATTAATGTACCTACAATCCAACCTCGTCCACCTGAAAGGCTTGTACCACCAAGAACAACAGCCGCGATCGCATCAAGTTCATATGATGTTCCTGCAGTAGGCTGAGCAGAATCAAGACGGGAAGTTAAGATAGCACCAGCAAGTGCTGCTAGTAAACCTGCCAGTGAATAAATCATGATTTTCACTCGATCAACTTTAATACCTGAGATTAATGCGGCTTTCTCATTACCACCAATTGCATATGTTTTACGTCCAAATGACGTTTTATGAAGAATCACCCATAGAATAGCAAATGTTAAAATCATTGTGATAGCTGGAACAGGAATACCTAAGAAATATCCGCGACCAAATAATTGGAATGCATAGTTGTCACCTAAGCCAGTGATTGGATTACCATCAGTGTACACAAGTGTTAATCCACGGAAAATTGTCATTGTTGCTAGTGTTGCAATGAAAGGAGCCATTTTTCCTTTCGTAACAAGCACACCGTTAATTGCACCCATCATCGCTCCTAGAACACAGCCAATCAAGATTGCAATAATTGGGTCTAAGCCTGAAACAATCATACCTGCCATTAGAGCACTTGAAAGCGCCAATATACTACCCACCGATAAATCGATTCCACCAGTCAAAATAACAAATGTCATACCGTAAGCAATCAATGCATTAATAGCTACTTGACGCAGTAAGTTAAGAATATTAAGAGGTGCTAGGAAACTTGGGTTAATAATAGATACAATTGCTACAAGTAATAATAAACCTAGAAGTGGTCCTAACTTTTGCGTTAATGATTTAAGGTGATTTGATTTCCCTGACTCGTGTAATACGTTCATATTACTGACCTCCTGTTGCTAATGTCATGATTTTTTCTTGTGTTGCATCAGCTTTCATTAATTCACCTGCAATGCGCCCTTCATGGACAACTAGAATACGATCGCTCATTCCTAGTATTTCAGGTAACTCAGAGGAAACCATGATGATGGCAACGCCACGCTCTGTTAGTTCATTCATTAATTGGTAAATTTCACGCTTTGCACCAACGTCGACACCACGCGTTGGTTCGTCTAATATTAATACTTTTGGGCCGATTCCAATCCATTTGGCAATAACAATCTTTTGCTGATTACCGCCTGATAAGTTGCCTGCTTTCGTTTCAGCTGACTGCGTTTTGATACTTAATCTCTTTATTAATAGATTCACGAAATCATTTTCAGTTTTTTGATCGATAATAACTTTTGGAGCAAAGCTTTTCAAATTCGGCAAGGCCATATTTTCACGAATAGAAAAGTCTAAAACTAGCCCTTCATCTTTTCGGTCTTCAGTAATAAAACCAATTCCTAAATTAACAGCTTGACTTGGGCTTTTAATATTCACTTGTTTACCATTGATATAAATCTCGCCCGCTGATTTACGGTCTAACCCGAAGATGGTACGCATAATTTCTGTTCGCCCAGCTCCCATTAAACCAGAAAAACCAATCACTTCACCTGAACGAACTGAAAAGTTCACATCTTCGAATTTACCAGTTTGGGCTAGTCCTTTTACCTCTAACACCGTGTCTCCTATTTTCACATCTCTGTTTGGAAAACGATCTTTCAATTCACGTCCAACCATTTTCTTTACAACTTCATCGAAATTCGTTTCAGGAATAGGCTTAGTGTCAACTGTCTTACCATCACGCATGACCGTAATACGGTCACAAATGCTAAAGATTTCTTCCATTCGATGTGAAATGTAGACAATGCTCACACCTTTACTTTTCAACGAGTTAATAACCTCAAATAGCTTAACAATCTCTCGTTCTGTAAGAGCTGCTGTTGGTTCATCCATAATGATTACTTCGGCATTGGTCATTAACGCCTTTGCAATTTCAATCATTTGTTGCTCACCGACAGAGCATTTGCCAGCTAACTGATCAAGTGAAATCGTTACAGATAATTTCTTAAATTGCTCTTCAGCAAGCGCTTTCATTTCTTTCGTTTTCAATAAACCAAACTTTGATTTCAATTCTTTTCCGATGAATAAGTTTTCAAGAACGGTCATCTCCGGCCACACATGTAGCTCTTGATGAATAAAGGCAATTCCGTTTTTCTCTGCTTCTTTCGGATTTGAAAAATACTTCTCTACTCCATTAATTTCTATGGTACCTTGATCTCGTTTATGAAGACCTGTCAATACGTTCATCATCGTTGACTTTCCAGCACCATTTTCGCCCATCAAAGCATGAACTTCTCCAGGTAGTAATTCAAAGTCAACACCTGTCAACACTTGGTTCGTACCAAATGATTTATGAATTCCCTTCATTGTAATTCTCATAGAAGCACCACCTTTTAGAAGAATACACCGGCTTGTAAGATACAATTAGCATACGGTGTTATTTCACCTGTTCGAATAACTGCCTTTGCCTGATTTGTCATTATTTTAAACTCTTCATGAGTAACATACTCAACTGGAGTATCAGTAAACTTTTCTATCATATAATTATGAACTGATTCGTTCCTTGCTTTTATTTCTTCGGCGAGGATGATTTTTTCAATCACCATGTCGTCGGATACTGCTGAAACCGTCACCTCATAGCTTGGAAAACCTGGTGTTAAAGCTAAATCAATTTTTGTTATACCATCTGGAACTGGTAAACCTGCATCTCCAATCACAATTAAATCAGTATGACCGAAATCGGCTAATACTTTTGCGATATGACTGTTCAAAATACCTTGTTTCTTCATGCAAGTTGATCCTCCACTTCTTTACGATTTGGCATGCCACCTTGTGCACCGAATTTTGTAACAGATAAGGATGCGGCACGGTTAGCAAATCGTAAACTTTCATCGAATGTTTTTCCTTCGGCGATGGCCACTGCAAACGCAGCATTAAATGTGTCACCAGCTCCCGTTGTGTCTACAGCATCAACTATATATGTTGGTACGACCACTTCTTCGTTTCCGTTAAAGTAACGAACACCATTTTTACCTTCGGTAATAAATACTTTCTTAGGATATAAACGCAATGCTTCATTCACATTTAATCCTTTAAATAAGAGAGCAGCTTCATGTTCATTAGGTGTAATATAAGTAGCTCTTTGAATAATTTCCTCATCAATTTCACGCGCTGGCGCTGGGTTAAGTAGTAATGGTACATCGTATTGTTCACAAACGACGCTCACATAAGCAATGGTTTCTAATGGAATTTCTTGTTGAATCATTACAATATCTGCTTGTTGTATGATATCTAGAGCTTCACTTACAAAGTCAGCAGTTACAAGATCATTTGCACCTTTTACTACAACAATGGAATTATCTCCTTCAGCTAAAATAATATGAGCAGTACCTGTCTTTGTATCTGTAACCGGTTTCACATTGTCGGTATGAACACCATTCTCTTTAAAATTCTGTAGAATAGCTTTACCGTAATGATCGTCACCGATGCAACCGATCATATATACTTCTGCCCCTAAGCGAGCGGCTGCTACCGCTTGGTTTGCACCTTTTCCTCCGGGAACAGTTTGAAAACTTTCGCCAAGAACTGTTTCACCTGCTCCTGGGCGAATTGAAGATGTCACAACTAAATCCATTGAAGAACTTCCAATTACTACTACTTTAACCATGTTCAATCACCTTTCTCGTTGTATTTCTTTCTATAAAAGTTACAGGTAATCGAATACTTTGCTTATCTACCTGTTGTTTCTTGATTAGCTGTATTAATAAAGCTGCTGCTGTTTTTCCCATCTCATACGCCGGTTGACGAATAGTTGATAGCGATGGAAAAACAAATTGGCATAGTGGTATATCATCGAATCCAATTATTTGTAAATCATCAGGGATTTTCTTCCCTAATTGAAGTGCTTCATGAAGAACGGCAGTCGCTGTCACATCATTACTAGCTATGACACCATCCGTATCTGAGTATTTTTGAAAAATCTCCTTCGCCCACACTTGTGCATCTTTAAATGAAAACGAAGTGGTCGACATAACATTAAAATCTACATTTGATTGAGATAGTACCTCTATAGAACCTAGAAAACGTTCTTGAGCTGGTTCAACATGTGCAGGTCCTTTCAAAATCGTAATACGTTTACTATTTCGTTTAATCAATTCCTGAGCAGCTATTCGACCGCCTTCTCTACCATCAGCATAAATAGAATACTCTTGTTTCGAACCGCGATCTAAAAATACAGTTGGAATTTGTAAATCTTGATAATTCGCTTTTCCAGCTGCATTTGTAGCAGATATAAAACCAACAACATTATTCTTTACAAAGGTTTGTATATATTCTTGTTCTTTCTCAGACTTTTCATCACTATTTCCAAACAACAAATGAAAGCCATGTTTTTGAATTTCGTCTTCTACTCCTCGAGCTAGTTCTGGAAAGAATGGATTTGTGATGTCTGGCAATAGCAACCCAATTAGCCGTGACTCTTTCCTGAATAGAGATCTTGCTACTTCATTAGGGCTATAATCCAACTCTTGAATGGCTCCTTCTACTTTTTTACGAGTATCTTCGTGTACGTAACCCGTTTCATTCAAAACTCGTGAAACTGTGGCAACTGATACACCTGCAGCTTTCGCAACATCTCTAATTGTAGCCATCTATATCATCACCATCCTTTCTGCAACTATGTGTAACCGTTTACATGTTTAATTTAACACAATTGTTCTCAGATAACAATACACATTTTAAAAATATGATAACAGTGGCAGAATAAAATGAAGAGTGATTTACAGCGCCTCATTTTATTCCTCTAGGTTCATTTTCACTTTTTTCGGTAAAGCCTTAAATATCAATTCATAAGACTCTTGTAATCTTGCTAGAATAAATTCTTTCGGCGCATCACTCTTTTCTAACTGAATGGAAAACCAATGAGTTTTATTCATATAATAGCCTGGCGTAATGCCATGATACATGTATTGATATTCTTCATTTTTTTCTGGAAGGCATTTTAGCGTAATAATTTCATCACCCTCTTTATTATGACCAAGCATACCGAACATCTTGTCAGCAACTAAGAAACGATCAACTCCCCACTCTTCTTTCCATTCACATTCTGCTCCTTTAAATTGTATACCACTCTCTACTAACCAGTTGTACTTATCTACTAGCTTCATGCGATTACCTCTCTCTTTTTGATATAGTATTCGTCTCTTTTGCTTAATAACATTCGCTATCACTACGTATTGCACTTATGAGAATAGTTTATCAAATGCGATCCTTCAAATGTATAGTAGTCTTTTTAAAAACAAGAGAGCAATAAAGTATAAGATGTAACATAGAAGGAATTACCTTTTATTTATTGAATTCTATTAATAATATTATTGTGAGGAGTGAATTAAATGATTATGGAAGAGGCTATCCTCAACAGGAAAGGTGCCACAAAAGTGAGCGAAATTCCTACTGAGATTTTGCAATTTTTAAATCAAGGGAATTTAGAAAGTGTTAATTTAACAGAATGGCTAGCTATAAACCATATTGAATTACTGCATAATGTCTTACCGTTGATAGGGCTTAAAGATAGTTTAGATTTTATAACATCTGAATTAAAAAAACAAAATGTCGAAACTGGAATGAAGGTCATACGAATGACAGGAGCTTTACTGGATCAAGTAATACTCCATGAAAGTGAAGAAAAAAAAGAAGAAATATTAGTTTATTTCTGTAATCACATCTCCGATAGTATTCGATGTTGGGCAGCATTTATGAATAAAAGTTCAAATGACACATTAGAAGCTAAACTGAAATACATACGACCTTTTGCTGCCGATCGTCACTTTGGTGTTCGAGAAATTGCATGGATGTCTATTAGAGAAGACCTTTCACTTAATATAGAAAAAAGTGTAGATTTGTTAGTAGACTGGGCAAAAAATGAAGATGAAAATATTCGTAGATTCTCTGTCGAATCAATCCGTCCTCGTGGTGTATGGTGCAAACATATTGAGATTTTAAAACAAGAACCTGATAGAGCACTACCTATTCTTACTTTACTTAAATCAGATTCATCTAAATATGTACAAGATTCAGTTGGAAACTGGTTAAATGATGCTAGTAAAACTAAACCAGATTGGGTAATCAACCTATGCGATGAATGGGCTAAAGATACTGATATAAAGTCTACTCATAGAATTATAAAAAAAGCCAAACGAACAATAATGAAAAACAAATAAGCCTTTTAATAATAAGAATTTGAATGCTATCAAAGGACAATACATATCGATTAAAAATCAAATGTAATGTCCTTCTATTTATA
>NZ_JBALMO010000129.1:0-7089 GCF_036963345.1 Bacillus sp. JJ722 | reverse complement strand
ATATAATACAGAGTGCAATTCTTATTGCATAATTAGTGGTGGATAGCCTGCTTCACCAAAAAATATCCGAATATTATAAAACCTAAAATAATAAGTGCAATAATAATGTGGCGGCTATCTTATTATTTATTTTTGGCAATAAAGTTCCA
Source organism: Bacillus sp. JJ722 (assembly GCF_036963345.1). Lineage (NCBI taxonomy): Bacteria > Bacillati > Bacillota > Bacilli > Caryophanales > Bacillaceae > Bacillus > Bacillus sp. JJ722. Next base: position 6,940 of record NZ_JBALMO010000129.1, on the reverse strand, counting down.
AAGAAAACTACTTGGAGACCAATTCCAATTTGAGGTAAAATCCGATCCATTAATTACCATCCAAACATTGAGTATTGAAACAATCAACTGAAATTCACACCATAATAAACCAATTTCTTCTTGAACTAACCTGCACCGTTTGATACATAAAAAAAGCTGCCTAAATGACAGCCTCAATTTTCTACTAATGCACCTTTTAGCTCAATAACAATGTCTAAAAACTTTATTATTCGACTCCTATACTAAGCTCTCTTCCCCTCCACTTTATGATAAAGAGACATGATGACCCAAATAACAGTTGGAAGTGCGATCGCTCCAATTACCATAGACGCTATGATGTGAACTGCACTACTATCGACAAATAACAAAATAATAACAGCAATTAAGAAGAGAAGGAATGGTATAGTTTTCAATAGATTAACTAATCCTTTTTTTCCTTTTACCTTCCATTTGTTATTGTATGTTGCGATTACAGTCCAAGTTGTTGGGATGGCAATTACACTGAAAATAACAGCTATTACATGAAGTAATGACTTTAAGGTACCAGAGCTTATCATTGCTCCAACCCATACGAGTACTGTTATTAAAACTAACGGAATTGCTAGACATTTCATGGAACTATTTAAATTCTCATACTTTTCAATCGTTGTTTCACGGTCACTATAAATCGGTTTTGTACCAGGATGTGCTCGAAACAAATGAATATTTCCTTCTGAGGCAATATACGACCATCCAGAAGATGAGAAAAAGTCAAAGTATTCCTCTTCTTCATCCTCTTTTAATGAACGATAATCTACACTATAGATATAATCTGAGCATTCCCCTTTTTCAAGCGTATACCCCATAAACTTAAAATCACTGACATGCCAACCCTTCAAAGAAAATCGGCGCAACTTTTCCATGTCCTTATCCTCAGAAAAAGCTAACCCACCTGACGTAATATACTTTGTTTGTCTCATTCTTCAACCTCCTTCAATCCAGTTTCCGCTAATTGAATCATCAGTTTCCTTAGCTTCATATCTTCTTCTAATATTTCTCTGCCCTTCTCAGTTAGCAGATATGTTTTACGTCTTGAATCCGACCCATCATGCAAATAAATCCACTCTTGTTTTAATAACTTTTTAATAATCGTGTACATTGAAGCAGGACCTATAGTAATTGCCCCTTTTGTTGTTTCTTCAATTAAGTTCATAATAGCGTAACCATGCCTTGGTTTAGTTAAAGCAGCCATAATATAAAACATTGAATCTGTTAATTGCTCAGTTTTACTCAACCAATCACCTTCTATATCTTTTTAAGATATATCATAAAATGATATATCAATCTAAAAACAATATATCATGATGTGATACACATGTCTAGATTTATATCATAATTCGATACATCAATTTATGATATTTTTCCTTTATAGTAAAAAAAGAACCCTTACAATGGGCTCTTCACTAAATCTAAAAATACATGATGTTCTCACAGCCCTTGGTTTAGAAGTAAAGCATCTGTTCGTATTATAAGCTTGTTAAACATTTGAATGACTTATTTCCATTCATTAGCCAGAAGTCCATAAACAACGTGGTCTACATAATGGTCATATAACCACTCTGCTTGTCTTATTTGTCCTTCTTCCTTAAAACCGAACCTTTCAGGAAGCGCTCTACTCTTTTTATTTTCAACTGCGACTCTAACTTCAATTCGATTTAGCTTAAGGTCATTAAATCCGTAATTAATTAATGTTTTGAATGCTTTAGACATTATTCCTTTACCTTGAAATTTTTCACCTAACCAATAACCCACAACACCAATTTTGTTAGCCTTATATATTTCATTAAATCCGATTGTACCAGCAATTCTTCCATTATATATAATTGCAAACGATTGTGGATATCCCCCATTATCAATAAGCTCTTTACATCTTGATTGAATATTTTGTGTAGTATCTTCTACACTCTTTGTATAATCAAGCCAACCAAGCCACTCTTTTAAATAGGATTTTGAATCAATCGTTAAATCATAGAACTCTTCTGCGTCATCTTTATTAAACAATCTCAAAGAAACTTCATCATCCACCTTATGTACTAACATAATCCCACATCTCTTTCGATTTTCTTTTATATAAAAATATTTTTTCTCTTAATATTAACAATAATTTGATTATTTTTCTATTAATTCCTTATTGAGCTATACTGCACCGTTAGCTGCAAAAGAAAAGACCGTCAGTTGACAGCCCTAATCTTCTGGTACTGACCTAAAAAAATAAGACAAATAAAACACCTTTCGTTGAAAAACGGGTATTGAATACCTGAAAGATCAATGTGGAGCTGTTTTTTCTATGGGAACGAGAGTTAGTTATCCAGTAGAAGTGAAAATGAAGGCTATTGAAATGAGATTAAAGTGAATGGTCATAAGCAAACACTAAAGGAGATACGAGACCAACAAATTGGAGATTTTTGCAAAAAACACAAATTTATATATGGCTATCGAAAAATTGTTGACCTCTTATCAAAAATAAGTAGAAAAACTGTTCAACGAGTGATGCAAAAGGTTGGATGGCAGTGTCGTGATTTTAAAGCGACGAAGCCACTTGAAAGACTAGTAACAGATATTACGTACTTGCCTTTTGGTCAATCTATAATGTATCTTTCAAGTATTCTAGATGTTTTTAACGGTGAGATTATTGCACAAACGATTGGTTTTACACAAGATACGGCATTTGTGTTAGATACATTTAATCAGCTACCTGAGTTAGCAGAAGGTTGTATATTGCATGGTGGTCAAGGTTCGGTCTACACATCATATACGTATCAACAAGCTGTCAAAGAAAAAGGAATTACCATGAGCATGTCCCGCAAAGGCACACCAGCTGGTAACTCCCCAATCGAAACGTTCTATCTCGACGGAATCTATCGCACTACGAATGCACATGTGATCCAAATCGTCGAAGAATACATTTTATTTAACAATATCCGCATTCAAACGAAACTAAACAACCAGTCGCCGGTACAATACAATCAACTGGCTGCATAATAAGGTGTTTTCTTACTGTCTCAAAAATGACAGGCAGTGCCTCTGTTATTGAACCAGATTTAAACTCCTTCTTGATATATTTCTACTTTTGTTGGCTGTAAATTCAAAGGAATTTTAAACTCCTGAAGGTTTTCTATATGATTGAAAAAGTCATCAATATGAACATAATCCATTGACCATTCATTTATCTCAAACTTCCTTAACTCATCTGTTGGTTTAAATAAATATTCACAGTGAAGTTGTTCCATATGCGAATACTCTTCTCCATCATAAATAGTAAACTGACGTACAAAATCAAAATGAAATAATTCTTCTCCAGTAAAATCATAAACTCCACATTGAAATAAAATTTCTCGATCCTCCTCTTTTTCAACAGTCATTCTACAGAAAGACTTAAATGCTTCCCAAACCTCTTTTATATCATTAGTATTCTCACCAATCGATTGTTTAAGATAACTTTCAGCATTTTTAACCGTAAACATTAATGTGCCCCCAATAACATTATGTAAATTCAAGTTCAATGACTCTTTTTCCTTAGTTATTTCTTTACTTAAAAATAATAATATTCTAAGAATAATAAATTATATATAAAAAAATTTATCCAATTTTCATTGTACTATTCTGCACCGTTTACAACATAAGAAAAAGACTATCAAATGACAGCCTTGATCTTCTGCTATTGCACCTCTACTTTATGTACATTTATTCATATACTATTCACTAGTCTTTGACTAAACATTAATCATTCTATATCACTTGTGTATTTTTCTGGTAATAGTTCCATCACATTGCATTTTACTAACTCACCATTGTAAGAAATAATTACATCAGTATCTTTTCCATAATCACTTATTAACTCACGACACATTCCACAAGGAGCTACAACCCAACATTTCTCTATATCTTCGTGTGGATGAGGATGAGCGACAGCTACAATCGTTTCAAATTCATGTTCTCCCTCTGATATTGACTTTCCAATAGCCATTGCTTCACCACATACCGTTATTCTACCAACATTCGCTTCAACGTGTACTGCTGAAAATATGTTTCCTGATGTTGTTCTAATAGCTGATCCGATATGATGACGTCCATATCTATAATTTTTTTCAATTACCTTTTCTGCTTCTTTAATCAATTCATAATCTCTATTTTCCAAAGGTTTTACTTTTAACATAACAATTCCCCTCCCAATGATTCAATTATACATAATTTACTAAACAAATCTGCGCCATTTGTTCCATAAGAAAAAGAGCTGCGATCACAGCCCTTTAATATACTATTCCCCCCTATTGTTTAAGTACATTTATTCACAAAATTTAATGGTTCACATAATGAAAACTACGTTCAGCCGTCAATAGCTCCATTTAGCTGAGGCGATAAAAAAGCACTAGACAAAAATCTAGTGCTTTAGGTTTGCTATGTACTTTGAAGAGAACGTGCCATAAAGACAGAAAATTCAGCACGAGTAATCAGCTGATATGGGCGAAATGTTTGATCTGCATAGCCACTTACGATTCCATGATGATAAGCTGTGATAACGAAATCTCCTGACATCTGTTTTGATGATACATCTTTGAATGGATTTTTTGGATATGGTTTAGTAGGATGTGAAGGAGCGATGCTTGATCTCATTAAATGAATGATCGCATCCCCTCTATTTACATGTTCATATGGTCTATAAGTTCCGTCTCCATATCCCGTAATAACATCAATCTTTTCTAATTCATAAATGTATCCTGAACCTGTGACACTTGCATCTACGTCTGGGAATCTTGTATTAACAGACTTATCACCATTTATTCCCATAGCACGACCAATCATAATGGCTGCTTGAGCACGAGTAATTGTTTCGTTAGGTTTAAATGTACCATCTGAATACCCTTTGATGATTCCTTTCTGAAATATGTACTCCATTTCCTTTTCAGCCCAATGACTATTGATGTCGCTGAATGAGCTTGCTTCTGCTTTTTCATTGAATAAAAAGAGACTTGAAAATAATATAGCTAATAACATTATTGAGGTTGTTTTTTTCATTTGATCTTCACCATATCCTGTTTTCTATTCGTAACAATAATATCATATTTGTAATACTATTGTAATATTTTAATAGAAAATGAATCTTAGGTAACAGTAAATTAGTTAATATTCCCAAACAAATTTTTACTTGGTATTACTACGATTTAATAACCTTTTATTCAATTCCCATAATGCCGTTTTATTGCTATCCCATTTCAAAAGCATTACTGCCTCTTCAAAACATAACCATTTGTAGTTAAGGTGCTCTTTTGATAATGATATATCTTTTGTATGAACTTTAACCCCAAAAGAAAATTCTTTTAATACATAAATGTCTTCTCCCCAAAGGAAGTTCCCAACTACATCTTCTACTGGTAGTGATGACATAGAATCTAATTCAATATATGGATAATCTCTTGTAATACCTGCCTCTTCAAATGCTTCTCGTTTAGCTGATTCAATAGGAGTCTCACCCTCTTCTCCACCACCAGCTAATCCCTGCCAATATTCATAATCACTCCTCTTAAAAATTGCATATTCAATAGAATTGTCAGTGATTATATAAGGAAATACTAAAACTTGATAAGGTGCCCTCATTGCTATCTCCTCCCAAAAATAAACTTAAAATAAATTTGACCTTTCTTCCACCAACCTGCTCATGTTTGTGACCATAAAAAAAAGCTATCAAATGACAGCCTTGATCTTCTGCTATTTCTCCCATAGTTTTAACTTTAAAAAAACTGGCAAGTAAAATACTAACCAGTTTTTATTATTAATATTAGGGTTCTTGAATTTTGACCAAAGATTTGAGCATAGTTCATTTTCATACTAAATTACAGCTATTCAAGTAAGTAGCTCTTCAAAGAAATACTAAAGTATTTTATCCCAAATACGCTTGAAGCATCCATATATTTTTCTCTAAAGTAGCTTTAATTCCTAAGAATAAATCACCTGTTTCTTCATCTTGTGCTTCTTCAGTTACTTCTAACAAAGTTTCAATGTCTTTAGCGATGATTTGAAAATCTTCAAGAATAATTTTAACCATTTCATCTGCTTTTTCTGAGCCATTAGCTTCTTGAATTGTTGCTATTTCTAATGTTTCTTTCAACGTTCCTACTGGTTGTCCACCAATTGTTAATAAACGTTCCGCAATATCATCAATATAAGTAGCCGTTTCTGTGTAAAACTCTTCAAATTTTTCATGTAGTGTAAAGAAATGTGGCCCTTTTACATACCAATGGAAGTTATGAAGCTTTGTATAAAGCACCGTCCAGTTTGTTAGTTGCGTATTCATTAATGAGTGTAATTGATTTGACATAATAATTCCTCCTAAAGTTGATTGTTAAAATAAGTATCAATCGAAAATATAAACGATATTAGATTTTCCCAACAAGGTCTAAACTTGGCTCAAGTGTATCTTCACCTGGTGTCCATTTTGCTGGACACACTTTATCCCCATGTTTTGCTACAAATTGTGCTGCTTGCACTTTGCGAACTAATTCTTCAGCATTACGACCTATACCCATATCATTAATCTCATAAGCTTTAATAATACCATCGGGGTTTACAATAAACGTTCCGCGAAGTGCTACACCTTCATCTTCCACTAACACACCAAATTGCTTTGAAAGAGTTTGACTCGAATCAGCTAGCATTGGATATTCAATTCTTCCGATTGTATCAGTAGCATCTGCCCATGCTTTATGGGCATAGTGTGTATCTGTTGATACTGAATAGATTTCACAATTCATCTCTTTAAATGTTTCGTAATGATCCTGAACATCTACTAGTTCTGTCGGACAAACAAATGAAAAATCAGCTGGGTAGAAAAAGAATACCGCCCATTTTCCTTTTGTATCTTCTAGAGAAACCTCTTTAAATTCTCCTGCATGGTATGCTTGAA
>NZ_JBALMO010000128.1:0-19398 GCF_036963345.1 Bacillus sp. JJ722 | reverse complement strand
GATTAAAACAGTAAAATTTACTTAATATTAATAAAAGGGGAAATCTTATATGTTAGATCATAAATTTATTATAGAGATAGTTTTATATGCCTAAAATTGACAATGTACTTGCAATACTATGGATGCTTAGCTCAGGTGAAAAAATTACTGCAAAACAAATTTCAGAAAAGTTAGAGATGAATATAAGGACTGTGTATCGTTATATTGATACACTTTCGACAAGTGGTGTACCTATAATTTCAGACTCAGGACATAACGGTGGATATACTTTATTGAATAATTTTATTGAAGCTCCTCTTTTTTTTGATTTTGAGGAGCAAACATCACTAATTCACGCTGCTGTTTTTGCAGAAGAAGCCGGATATTATGGAGGAGAAGCACTAAATAGGGCTATTTCAAAGCTAAGCAATTATTCAAACAAAGAGCAGGGAACAAAGATAAACCAACATTTAACCAGTCTTGAAGTAATAAGTCGAATAAGTTCCTTCTCGATGGAACCTTTCTTGAAGGATCTGGAGCAGGCCGTAGCTGACGGTTACTCTATAAAAATTCGATACCATAAAAGTGGCTTAGAGCAATCAAAGTATAGATTGGTTGATCCATACAGAATTATTTATTGGAATAATAAGTGGTATGTTATTGGATTTTGTCAACTTAGGAATGATATCCGTAGTTTTAGAGTAGATCGAATTGAAAGTCTAATGCTAACTGGAAATAAGTTTAAGCGGCCAGAAAACTTTCCGGCACGTGACTTTTTTTTGAAAAACCTTCTTCCTACTACGGAAGATAAGGAAAGGATTACTTCTTTAGTTATTAAGGGAAATAAAAGTACGCTGAATGATGTTTGCCAACATTGGTTTTTAGAGAGTTATTTACAGGAACGGACTTCAAATCAAGCGGTATTCCTTCTTGAAAAAGATATAATACATACATATGTACCTTATTTACTTATACCGTACGGTAAATCTATTCAAATTATTGAACCAAAAAGTCTTAAGAAAAGACTTATTGAAATTCTGTCGGAATTAATACAATTTCATAAAGTATAAAAACTTCCCTGACATTAGCTGTCAGGGAAGTTTTATTATAATAGGCTATATCAATTGTGATTGGAGAGTTATTGGATGCAAACAAAAAAAGTTTATCTTTATGTATTTAATACAATGTCAGACTGGGAATATGGATATTTAATTGCTGAATTAAATTCAGGAAGATATTTCAAAAAAGATTTAGCACCTTTAAAAGTAATTACAGTAGGGACTACTAAAGAAATTATTACTACAATGGGAGGACTGAATATAAAACCAGATATTTCCCTGGTCGATTGTACTCTTAAGAGTAAAGATCTTATAATTTTACCTGGAGGGAATACTTGGGGAGAAGATATTCATCAACCTATCTTGAAAAAAATTGGCGAAGCTTTAAAGCTTGGCACTATTGTTGCTGCAATTTGCGGTGCTACTGCGGGTCTGGCAAATGTTGGTTACTTAGATTCTAGAAAGCATACAAGTAATAACTTAGAGTATATTAAAATGGTCTGTCCTAATTATAGAGGAGAAAAATTTCATGAAATGAGACCTGCAGTATCTGATGCGAATTTGGTTACTGCATCTGGAATAGCTCCTCTGGAATTTGCGAAGGAAGTACTGAAAACCTTAGATGTATTTGCACCAGATACATTGGATTCATGGTATAATCTAAATAATACTCAAAAAACTGAATACTTCTTTCAGTTAATGAATTCAATAAATAGATGAGCCAAAAAACAACCTAATAAAAAATTTCGAGAATATAAATTGTTCCGTATTCTTAGTTATATAAACACAAAATCGCCATTGTTTGAACAATGGCGATTTTGTATATCCGTTTAATTGTTCTCCTTTGCTTCCGATTCAAAAAATTCTATGGCTTCCTTTAATGAGAAATGCCTTTTAACAATAGCATGTATTGATTTCATCATAGCTGTTGGGTGAGAGGATTGCCAGATGTTGCGCCCCATATCGACGCCGGCTGCTCCTTGTTGGATAGCATTGTAGGTGATCTCTAGTGCTTGTTGGATGGTATCAAATTTAGGTCCGCCAGCAATGACGATCGGCACAGGACAGGTTCTAGTTACTTTCTCAAAGTCATCACAGTAATATGTCTTGACGATATCAGCTCCCATTTCAGCTACCACGCGGGAGGCTAAGGAAAGGAAGCGAGCATCTCTTTTTTCTAATTCTTTTCCTACAGCCGTAATCCCAAGAACTGGTATGCCGTAATCATGTGCTTCTGTAACAAGATGAGCTAAATTCGTCACTGTTTGGGTTTCGTATTCTGAACCAATAAAGACTGACACACCTACGCCAATCGCATTGTGCCGTAATGCTTCTTTTACAGATGTTACGAGTGTTTCGTTAGCCAAGTCCTTACCGACAACCGTGGGTCCCCCAGAAACGCGCAGAACCATCGGTGTTTCGATTGTTTCTGGAATGGATGCGGCTAAAACCCCCCGTGTTAAATAAAGAGAATCAGTATAAGGTAGGAGCTCTTTGACAGTTTCTTCAGGCTGTTCTAAACCCGTAATTGGTCCTAAGAAATAACCATGGTCAATGGCCAGCATAACAGCTCTTCCATTGGGAAGGATCTTGTTTAAACGATTTTTCATACCCCAACTCATATTACTCCACTCCTTCAATTAGTGATGGTTTGTCAATAACAACGGAATCATTGATACCAATATGTGGTGATTTAATAAAAACAGCTTTGAAATTTGCGCTAGATGTATTAATGAGATAATGAGAATCACCTGGACTACATTGAATCATATCGCCCGGTTTTACGGCGTGACGTTGATTATTAATATAGAAATCTATGTTTCCTTCGAGGATATAAAACGCTTCTTCGCAGGAAGTGTGATAATGATTTGCGAAATCTTGCCCTGGTTTTAATAGCACCACTCCTATATCTACATTGGGTCCTTTCGTTAAATATTTCGGTCCATTGTCTCCAAATCGATATTCAAAATCACTTTCATTGACCTTTTTCATTTTCATATCCCCTTTCAAAAGAAGCATAGATTTAAAGACCAGGAGATTTCCACATATGTGTTGTTAATCCTGCATCGGCCAGTTTCAATTGTTCTGTATATATTTGCTTCCATTGATTATAAATAGTTTGATATTGCTTATGATGATCCATATCAGGAATATGGACTCGATCCCATTTGATAATGTTTTGAACAGCATCGTGAATACTATGAAATAGCCCTGCACCTACACCAGCGTATAAAGCCGTTCCAAGTGCGGCAGCTTCCTTGACAACAGGTATTTTTACAGGTACACCTAAAACATCAGCTAAAGTTTGACTCCATAGTTTTCCTTTAGATGCGCCTCCTACAAAGATAACTTCAGAAGGGTAGAATCCATTCTTTTCTTGAATAAGTTTAAAGTTTCCGAGGGTAATAAGAGCAGCATTTTCTTGAAGAGATTTGAACAGTTCTTTTTTTCCGGATTTTAGAGGATCTAAGCTAAGATTAATGAAGGAAGGTGCAGCGTGCCGCCACGATAAATAATTCATTGTATCAGAGAAGATAGGGATAATGCCATGTGAACCAATTGGTACATCTTTTGCTTGTTCTTCGAGAATCTCATATACATCTATTCCAGATTGTAGTGCTTCTTTTTTTTCGTTCTGACAGAAGGCATCACGGAACCATCTCATCGCAAGCCCAGGATTAAAGGCAATGGTTTCAATTTGCCAAAGATTTGGTATGGTATGACAGTTGATTCTAAAATGCCCATCGGTATCCATCAGTGGTTCTTTCAAATTGACTTCTTGTTGCCAAAATGATCCACCTGAAACAACAGTTTGATGCTCGTGAATAGCCCCAACACCGATAGACGCCATTTGAGCATCGCCACCTCCGGAAACGACTATTGTATGAGTAGATAGACCCGTGATTTGGGCGATTTCATCTGTCACATAGCCAAGAATTTCTCCTGCTTCCTTAACGGGGGGAAATAAGTCATTTTTTACTTCACACAAAGTAGCTATGGCAGAATTCCATGTTCTACTTTTTAAATCAAATATACCTGTTGTGCAACCATTTGATGGATCCACATGAAGCTTACCAGACAGTTTATATAAGATCCAATCATTAATCATGGTGAGTGTGGTAGCCTTGTTGTATATTTCTTGTTTATGGTTTTTAAGCCAAAGTAAACGAGGGAGAGCGCCTAAAGCAAATGTCTGACCAGAAAGGTGATAAATCTTTGTCTCTAGCTCAGAATCAAGCGATTTTAAATATTTGACTTCTTCCGTAGCTCTGGCATCCACATTTGCGCAAGCCCATATTTCATTCCCATCATGATCGTACAGAACAAATCCTTCGCGCATACTGGTTGCACTAATCGCTTTAATATCCTTTGGATCAATACGTGTATTTAGTAAAAGATGATGTATACAGTCTATAATCAGTTGCCAATTGCGTACATAGTCGAAGTTCATTGAACCGGGATGCTTTTCTTCAGCTAAGTGGTCCCATTCTGTTTGGGAAACAGCTACTTGAACACCTTTAGTATCAAAAAGAACAGCCCGAACACTACCCGTTCCTGCATCAAATGCCAAAATATAAGACATTTTCTTAGTCAACCTCCATTTCAAGTAAAGATTGCGCAGTTGTTTCATCCGTAACTAGCGTTTGAACATATTTTCCTTTCAGTGCTCCAAATATGGCTATGACTTTATTTGCTCCACCAGCTACGGCAATGACATTATTTAATTCTTTTAGCAGGGAAAGTCTTGTACCGATTAATCGATAATGATGAGGCAAGTTGAGAACTTCCCCATCTTTGTTGAAAAATTGACCTAATATATCACCGACTGCATTTTGCTGTTTAATATGAGTGAGTTCGTGGATGGTGAGCTTTTCCTCAACGATGATGGTAGCTTCTGTGGAAATACCCCCAATTCCAACAACCATATACCTAGTTAGTTTGGAGAGATCTAAAATTTCTTTTACAGAAGGCTCATTTAGAAATTTACTAGCCATTTCTTCGGTTGATGCTAAAAAAGGGGTTGGAATGATATGCATTTTTTGAAACTTGCCTATACCACTACTACCGACGTTGCTGTTCGGTAAGTAATAATTGACTCCTCCTGTTAGGGTAACCATTGATAAATCATAATCACTGTCAATAGAGAGACAATCAATGGTATCAGAAACAGCTTTTCCCCAGCCGAAACCTAAGAGATCGTGTTTTTCTATTTTGCTTTGTATGTATTGGGCAGTTGCTTTAGCTAATGAATGACTTAAATCGGAAGGATTTACAGGAGTAGGTATAACAAATGCATTAGGAAGATTGTATTTTTTCTTTAAATCCTGTTCAATTTCAAGGCAATTACTACTTTTTCCTTTTATTTGAAATTGAACAATACCATCTGCGCGTGCCTTATCAAGAAGGCGGACAACTTTATTTCTGGATACCCCCAGCATAACGGCTATTTCATGTTGTGTTAGATTTTCTTTATAGTAGTACCAGGCCACTTTCACTAATATATTTTCTGTATAGATATCATTGTCCATTGTATATCTACCTTTCAACTTTTGTTTAATGATTGATTTTTTGTTGCAATGTAAAGAGAGTATATCATCTGTTTTTTATGAAATCAACCAAATTATGTAAGTTATTAGTGATAGAATAACATTTTATGGAATATACATAATTTGACTATTTGAACATAAAATCATGTATCAAACAAATGATTGCTTCATCACCATTTGTTGTAAGCGCTTTTATTCATTAGACTTAATGGTAGGGTGGTTAAATAATGAGTAAAGTTGACTATTTACTTGAAATTCAAAATTTGCATAAAGAATTTTCTGGAAATGTGGTGTTAGATGATATTAATCTGACCCTTCAAAGAGGTGAAATTCATGCTCTTGTTGGAGGGAATGGAGCCGGAAAATCGACGCTAATGAAAATCATTACTGGATTATATAGGGCGGATCGTGGTGTAATTCACATTAACAGTAAGCAAGTAGCATTACGAAATACACATGATGCGCATAGGCAAGGTATTTATCTAGTTCCGCAAGAACCTCTCATTTTTCCACATATGAGTGTTGAGGAAAATATTAGTATGGGTTTGCCTGGTTCAAGATTGGAATTACGAAAGAAAATATATCGTATTTTAAGCAAGTTAGGATGGAACCTCGACTTACAGAGAAAAGCTACTTCTTTATCCATAGCCGAACAACAGCTTGTTGAAATTATTAGAGGGCTGGTTAGAGAAGCAGACATTTTGATATTAGATGAGCCCACTTCTGCGTTAACCTTTGGTGAGATCGAATCATTATTTACGGTGATTAAACAGCTCACGTTTGAAGATATAGGTGTTTTTTACATTACACATCGTTTTTCAGAAATTTTCATTTTGGCGGATTCAGTATCTTTATTACGGGATGGAAGGATCTCAGCATCAGGTCCGGTATCGCAGTTTACGTATGAGAAATTGGTTGAGGGGTTAGTGCCTGAACACGCTCTAACTGCTTCAAAAGAGTCGAATTTGTATGATCATAATGAAACTTTGGTGTCGAGTAATGTAGTGAAAAAACCCACGCTTCGTGTTACTGGGTTATGTAACAGGTATTTTGAAGATATTTCCTTTGATATCTACCCGGAAGAGGTACTTGGAATTGCTGGTGTTGTAGGCGCTGGAAGAACAGAATTAGGAGAAGCTATTGCGGGGCTTGCGATGATTGAATCAGGGAAAATCATATTAAATGATAAAGAAATAAATTCACTTTCAAGTCGTGAAAGAATTCATAATGGACTTGTGTATGTTCCGGAAGATCGTCATGCTCATGGTATCTTTTCGATTGCTTCCATCAAAAATAATATTACCTCTACTATATTACATAAGCTAAAAGGCTTATTCCTCCCAATTAAACACGAAAAAGAACTTTCCTTGCAATCTATTTCTATGATGAAAGTAAAGACAATGAATATTCATCAAGAGCTGAAGGACTTATCAGGTGGTAACCAGCAAAAAGTAGTGCTTTCTAAATTTTTGGCTACCTCGCCAAAGCTCATCATTTTGGATGAACCTACACGAGGGATTGATGTAAGTGCGCGTAAAGACATTTACAGCATAATTCAAAAGTTAAAAAAGGAAGGCTTAGCTGTCCTTTTGATTTCTTCAGATATGGAAGAAATCAAAAAATTGAGCGATCAAGTAATAGTTATGCATGAAGGAAGGATCGTAAATTTTCTCCAAAAGAGCGAAGTGACACTTGAACATATTACGTCGTTAGCTTATGGAGTGAAAAAAGGGGGGGATACTTATGACGTTCTTCACCCGACTTCTAAAGACACGTGAATTATCAATCATTCTACTTATGATATTGTTCTTTATCTTGGTTGGATTGATTAATAGTGAGTTTATAGCTGGTGGTACGCTTTCATTGATGGTTAAAGCAAGTACGATATTGTTGGTTATGGCTATAGGTCAGTCCTTTGTTTTATTCACATCGAACATTGATGTTTCTGTTGGATCTATTATGGGGTTATCCGCGGCTGTGTGCGGGATGCTTTTGACAAGTGGCATGCATATTTGGTTGACTGTCCTGATTGTTTTGTTGGTCGGTATAATCGCAGGCTGTGTGAATGGGATAGGTGTATCTATTTTTAGAATACCATCTATTATCATGACTTTGGGAACATTAGGTATCCTTCGGGGAGTAATGCTGATTTATACGGAAGGTATGTGGATTGAAGATATTCCGAACTTTTATAAGAAGTACGCAAGTATGGAAATTTTAGGAATTACTATCCCTATCTGGGTAACACTCAGTATTTTATTGGTGTCACATCTGTTTCTCACCAAAATGAAATTCGGTCGTTATTTTTTCGCTGTTGGTGACAATGAAGAGGGGGCTAAATCAGTAGGGCTACCTGTACTTCAAGTGAAAATATTGGCCTTTATTTTCTCTGGGCTCTCTGCTTCCATTGCGGGGCTTATATTCGTGATGAATATTGGCTTTGTACCCAATCAAACCGGAAGTGGAATTGAACTGCAAGTCATTGCAGCAGCCGTTTTGGGAGGTGTTAGTTTAACAGGAGGTCTAGGGAGTGTAGTAGGAGCCAGTTTAGGTGCTATCTTTTTTACAGTAATTAACAACTCGCTCATTTATCTTAAAATTCCTGCCTACTGGAATGATGCTATATCTGGTTTTTTATTGCTTCTTATTGTGGTTGGCGACTCTAAATTTCAAAAATATTTGTCTGATAAATCGGCAAAGCGTATTAAAGGAAAGAGCGAATTCGATTTAACGGTTCATGAAAGGAGGGATGAGTAATGAGAAAGCAAATAAAGTGGATTATGAAGTGGGAAATCATATTATTCCTGTTTTTATTGATTGAAATTCTGATCTTTAGTCAATTATCTCCTGGCTTTATAAATCTAAATAATCTTTTATACAGTATGAATGATTACGCTTATATCGCAATTGCGGCTATTCCTATGACTTTTGTCATTGTAACGGGAGGAATTGATGTTTCTGTCGGTTCTGTCATGGGGCTTTCTTCCATTCTATTAGGAGTGTTGTGGATTAATGGTACGGATATTTATGTCGCTATAACTATCACAGTTGTAGCTGCGGCGTTTGCCGGTCTTTTAAATGGATTACTTGCAGCACTTACAGATGTGCAGCCTTTAATTATTACGTTGGGAACTATGTTTTTATTTTCGGGAATTGCTCTTATTATATCGGGTGGTGCAAGTGCTTCAGGCTATGAGGGCATCAGTGGTTTTCCTGATTCATTTGTAGAGATAGCGAATGGAAATTGGTTGGGTATTCCGAATCCAGTGTGGTTTCTTGGAATTTGTATGCTCTTTTTTGGTGGGCTACTTCATTGGACCCGTTACGGTCGTAGCGTGTTTTTAGTTGGAATTAATATAAAAGCTGCCAAATATTCAGGTTTACGGACGAAGTGGATTATCATGAGCACCTATATTTTATCAGGGATTGGAGGAAGTATGAGTGGCATCATATTAACTTCATATTTCAGCTCTGCCCGTTCAGATTTAGGATCAGAAGCAATCTTGCCCGTCATTACAGCCGTGGTATTAGGCGGTACAAGTATTTTAGGAGGTAAAGGAAGTGTATTAGGTACCGCAATTGCAAGTATTGTAATAGGGATGATGCAATATGGTTTGCAAATGATAGGTATGTCTAGTCAGCAAACAAGTGTAGTTATAGGATCACTGCTAATTCTTGCTGTTTTATTGAGAAATACGAATTGGTATAAGTTTACCCAGATGTTCAGAAACCGTAAGTCGTTAGCTAACAAATAAAGGGAGGCTATGGTTATGAGTAAGAAAAGATTTTTATCCATTTGTGTGGTTTTCTTATTAATAGTAGGGACACTGCTTGGATGCAGTGGAAATCAATCTAGTTCATCTAGTCCGAAAGAGAATGGTACAAAAAAGGAAGAGTCGTCTAATAAATCTAAAAAAGATGTCAAACTAGCTTTTATTCCAAAGTTGGTGGGAGTTGGTTTTTTTACATCCGGTGGGCAGGGTGCAAAGGAAATGGCAGATTCATTAGGTGTAGAGTTGAAATATGATGGACCAACTGAAGCTTCAGTTTCTGGGCAGGTTCAATTCATTAATAATTTTACTAACCAAGGTTATAAAGCATTAATGGTATCATCTGTTTCAGCTGATGGACTTAGCCAAGCGTTAAAGAGAGCGAAAGACCGGGGTGTAAAGATATTGACATGGGACTCCGATGTTAATCCAAAAGATCGTTCTTTCTATATCAATCAAGGAACACCCCAGCAGTTGGCGGAGCTCTTAATCCAAATGACTTTTGATCAAATAGGTGATAAAGGTAAGGTAGCCTTTTTCTATTCAAGTCCTACTGTTACAGATCAAAATCAATGGGTGACTAAGGCAAAAGAAATCATCGTGGAAAAATACCCAGGCTGGGAGATTGTAACGACACAATACGGAGAGAACGATGCACAAAAATCATTGACTGTTGGAGAAAACATTTTAAAGACATACGCTGATATCGATGCGGTTATTGCACCAGACGCTACAGCACTACCAGCAATGGCGCAAGCTGCAGAGAATTTAAAGAAAGCTGGCGAAGTAGTGGTGACAGGTTTCTCTACACCGAATGTAATGAGAGATTATGTCAAACGAGGGACCGTAAAACAATTTGGACTTTGGGATGTAAAAAAACAAGGAGCTCTTGCAGCCTATGTGGCCTACTTAATGACTGTTGAAGGAAAGAGTTAAAAGTGGGCGATGAATTTGAAGTACCGAATATCGGCAAAGTGAAAATAGAACCAAATACGATTCAAGGCTATGATTATACAGCAGAGGATAGTGGTATTATTCTCTTACCAGAACGTGTCGTCTTCACGAAGGATAATATTGATGATTATGATTTTTAGTTGAGAAAGCGGAGGACAATAAGGAGAATTTTAAAAAGCACCTGTTTTGGTGCTTTTTTTTGTGTTTAATTTTATCCCGTTCAAACNNNNAAGTGGGAGATGAAGCGCCAGTAAGAACCCGATTGGTTCAACTAATAATCGGTGGTGGATGGAAGAAACCCCCCACCGATTAAAGTTTCACTTTATCGTTTCCTGCTCTTGAATTCCTTTTTTAAATCTCTTTTCTAGAATTAAGCATACGTAGAAATCCACTTCAAAATTGAAGTGGATTTTTCATTGAACATTTTTCCAAATAAACCATTTACCATGCCCATCTGCAGCTGGCATCGTTTTTCCTTCTTTTATTTCTCCATTTTTTATAAAATCTTGATGAATATTTGTATCATACATATTGTTGTAAACGTGATAGAGTGAACGATGATAGCTTAATTGATATAACAAATTTTCAAAGTCTCTTTTTAAGTGTTTCGGAAATTGATTTGCTACATGTGTATGGAATAGCACGATTTGAGCTTTAGGAGAAATTAGCTTAATAATCGTAGGAAGTAGCTCTAACATATTTCCTTCATAGAGCTCTTTTGGAATTTCTTTTGATATGTTACTAGCTTGTATAAATTGGCTACGACGCAAGCTATGTTCGGGCCAAATAAGTGCAAGCATCCATTCGTAATCCTCCTTCTTTGCCAAATTAATAATATTTAAATCAATGCCAATTCTGTTTGTAATTTCAAGATTGTGATTAAAGTATGGCAATTTTTCTCCCTTATTTTCAGAAGCGATGTAGAGTGAACCTATTTTATTTACTAGCTTCAAAGTTTCTTGTTGTTGCTGAATTTCATAGTTGTACTTATCTCGACAGAGTAATAATCCTGAACTTGTACCAATTTCAATTAAAGCAAGCGGCCTATTTGTTTGCTTAGCGATACTTAAAAATATGGGATAAAGTTAAGCTGATCTTCTAACTTCATTCGTTTGAACTAACTTTGATTGAAATCGTATAATTGTTTTTTATGTGCTACCGCAAATTGTTTAAAAGAATCGAAACTATTCTCTATAGGAAGCGCATTATCAGTTAAAGACGGGTAATAATTGCGTAATGTTGAACTAGATCTTGAAACTAAATAGTGCATGGATGCGAAAAAAAGATTTGGTTTTGGCTGAGATAATGGGATGCAACGTACGATTTCCATTAGGTGTTCATCTTCAATCATTTTTTTACTCNNATAATTAACATCCCCTTGTATTTGATTAAAGAAAATTATAGAATATATTTATTGTTTAGAAAATTAATTATTTTTAATCGAGTTAATTACTAATTTTAATTGGTGGAATGATAATGGAAATAAAGTGGTTAAAATCGTTTATAATTGCTGCCAAAACGCAAAACTTTAGAGAGGCTGCTGAACTATTGTATATTTCTCAGCCAAGTATTACAGTACATCTTCAACAACTTGAAACGGAGTTACAAACACAGTTATTTCATCGAGAAAGTTCGAGAGTTACACTAACTGAAGATTGTTACATTCAACTTTACTAAAAGATATTAAACTATATCCAGAAGAACGGGAATTTATTGGTAGGCTACACTAATTTAGACAGAAAAATTAAGAGCAAGTAGAATAGAATTAACAGAGGAATTCAAGAATTCAATGGTGCAGTTGTATTTGTATGGTAAGCCACTAAAAGATATAATTCATGAATATGAACTCACTACTTCTGCTTTAGCTCGGTGGATTAAACATCATGAAACAAGTCGTTCATTTTAAAAAAAGACAATAAAACATTTGTTAAAGGTAATGACAAACTACTTAGAAAACCTTAATTTTTATATAAATGAATCTTAAGTTGATGGAAAATAGTACTCAAATTTTGAAGCATTTGTATATGATAAAAACTGTAGAATATTTGAAGTCAAGGATGTCAGACCAGATTTGTACGATTTTTGGAAGGAGTGATGTGATATGAAAATGTATCCAGGTAAGATTTTAGAGAGGGCTAAAAAATAGGGAAGTCTATACGGATTTCCCATATAGGAGGAATCCAAAAATGATTACGCTAAAAGCAGTCGACAAAAGTAATTGGGAAGAATGTGCTCAACTTAAACCGAAACCAGAGCAAAAAACGTTTATTGTTTCTAACCTTTTTTCAATTGCGGAACAGCAGTTTTTAGATAGATTTTTATCTAAAGCAATTTACAATGACGACGTAATGATTGGTTTTACAATGTTTGGTTTAGATCCAGATGACGGAAATTACTGGGTTTACCGATTTATGATCGACGAAAGATTTCAAGGTCAAGGTCATGGTTACAATGCTATTTTACTGGTTATTGACGAAATAAGGAAAGCCAGTGATAGGTCTGATATTATAATGATTGGATATAAACCAGACAATGAACTAGCTAGAATGCTGTATAGAAAATCAGGTTTCAAGGAAGAGGGAATATCGTCCTGGGGAGAAATGGTTGCGAAGTATAAGTTTGTCTAGTCAATGAGAAACCAACAATAATCGTCGCTCCATTAAAACAGATTTTTTAGGATTACAGCAGTCTGTTCGGTTCATACAATACTTCAATTACCGCCTTTCAGGGCGGTTTTCTTTTCGTTGAAAGTCAACAATATGATATAACATAGCCCTGGGGTGATAGGGTTTATTTCATAGACCGCAAAGTAAGTAAAGTGAAACTTTAATCAGAGGAATTTTCTTCACTACCATATTTCTTCTTTTTTTCTGAATTTCAACACTAAACTGGACAACTTTTATAAGGATTGCTGCTTAAATTCTACTGGTGATTGATATCCCAATGTTCCATGAATACGGATGTTGTTAAACCAATGAACATAAAATCAAATTCAAGAGCGAACTGTTGAAGAGAATGAAAGTGCGCACTATTTGCGCATTCTGTTTACCATAGTTGTTTCGACTTTCTTTAAAGATTCGTTGAATGTCTTCGGAAAGCTCCGTTTCTTCGGCTTCGTAAGCCTCTTTTTCACGTAGATTTGCCTGGTAGCTTTAGTTTAAGATGACATTATTTGGAGGTGGGGAAATTGTTAAACAATAAGGCTATATAGAAACCCTGATTCTTCTGCTTAGCGTAGAAAAATCAGGGTTTTCATTTCTAAATAATGTCTTAGTGTTTAATATCCGTGTTTTGTCTGCAGTACCCCTAATAAGGCTATATGTATTTCAAGATGCTTTTTAGTAAGTATTCAAAAACAAAGCAATATTACTTAATTCCGAAAGTGTCCACCAATGAGATTAATGGCTGGTATTGACTGGATAAAACCAAGCACGGTAGAGTGAATGGATCCCCAAAACGATATCTTCATTGCTTAACCCACCAAAGCCGATTTGCACCATTGACGCCTCATCCTGATTATGTTTCACCCAAAAGGGGGATACTGCGTAAACCTTAACTCCTTCTTGGGCTGCAGCTCTAATTAGCTCCATTTCATTCATACCGTTATGTACATGCAATAAAATGTGTAGCCCAGCATCCTGTCCGATCACCGTAACCTGATCACCCATCAACTCTCGTATCACCTCAATCAATTTGGATTGTTTTCTATGATATACATTCCGCATTTTACGAATGTGGGCTTCCCAATGCCCGTTGCTCATGAACAGCTCCAGTGTCTTCTGATGAAGCCAGGATACTGTTTGATCATACAATCGGTAGCCCTGCTTCTTATGAAGCTCCAGTAAGGAAGGAGGCAGTATCATATAAGCGACGCGCAGAGAGGGAAGAAGGCATTTGGAGAAGGTTCCTAGATAGACAGTGCGTTGATTAGTATCCAAGCCTTGAAGGGAAGGAATTGGTTTGCCGACATACCTGAACTCGCTATCATAATCATCCTCGATAATGATGCCATCTTGGTCTACCGCCCATTTCAGCAATTGAATTCTCTTGGATATCGGCATGACCATTCCGAGTGGAAACTGGTGAGACGGGGTAATATAGACAATCCTAGACTTACTCTCATATAACTTGCCTATGTTAAGCCCATCGTTATCCAGCGGGATGGGATGGATGCTGAATCCATTATGTCGGAAAATAGTCCGAACCCCATCGTATCCTGGTTCTTCCATCGCAATGCTGTTGTTAGCAGTTCCCATCAACCCGGATAACATACTAAGCAGATTCTGTATGCCTGCCCCAATAATAATTTGATCAGGCGAGCAATTTACGCCTCTCGAATCATACAGGTATTTAGCAATTTCTACACGAAGCCCAGATTCCCCCTGAGAATCTCCATAAGAGAACAACTCTACTTGTTCCGGTTGTAAGCATTGATTCGTTAGTTTGCGCCAAGTGGCAAGCGGGAAGTGAGCGACATCCACATCGCCATATCGAAAATCATATTGAACTGGAGCAATGTCCTTTTGTCTTGCTTCAAACGGCTTCCTTCTCCTTGAATATGGCGCAGGCAACTTCTCCAGTTCCAATTCAATTACATATAAACCGCTCCTCGACTTACTTCGGACATAGCCTTCAGCTATCAATTTTTGGTAGGCCGATTCTACCGTATTGCGGCTAATATGGAGGTGGGCTGAAAGCGCACGGATGGAAGGCAATCGTGTATTAGCAGCCAGCTTGCCACTTATAATATCTTTTTTGATGTGTTGATATAGTTGAAAATATAACGGTTCTCCGGACTTTCTCTCCAGTAATAGCGTCATATCGATCATGCAAGCCCCTCCTTATAATCTAATCTGTCCCTATAATAATTATTAGATTTGTCACTATCATTGGTGACAGTGGACGATTACAATTATAACACTACCAGACGTATACGCGACTATAACTGGTATTATGGACTCTACATCAGGTGATTGGATCACCTATTATTTAGGAGGGGAATGAATTGGAAACAAAATCAAATAATAATGAATCACTTCGTGAGAGACAGCAGTCAGCTTCGACATCGGGAATATTCACCGATCATCCAGGCTATCGCCGCATGTTCGCTCCCAATAAACTCACGATTGGTATTTTCCTACCGCTTAAATTTTATACAGGTCACATGGACGACTTAAAGGATCAAGCCGATATCGTGGAAATGATCGATCAAAGGAACTTCGCTACAGTTTGGGTACGGGATGTGCCGCTTTTTGATCCTAGTTTCGGAGATGCTGGGCAGGTCTTCGATCCATTTGTTTATTTGGCGTATCTTGCTGCGAGGACAAAGCATGTATCTTTAGCAACGGGCAGTTCAATCTTCACACTACGTCATCCCCTAGATTTGGCTAAATCAGCGTCATCCATTGATGTGCTGTCTGGTGGCCGTCTTGTACTTGGGATTGCTTCAGGTGACCGAGCCATAGAATTTTCGGCTTACGGAATCGACGCTAACCAACGTGATGTTCGATTTCGGGAAACGGTTGAGTTTTTCCGCAATCTCATTCGACTACAAAAACCATCGATTCTATCGTCCCTTGGGCAAGTTGAGGGTGTGGAAATGCTTCCTAAACCTGTAATTGGCGATATTCCGCTCATCGTGACAGGATCAAGCCGACAATCCCTCGACTGGATCGCGGAGCATAGCGACGGTTGGCTCACTTATCCTGGAACGACAGCAGATTTGTCTGGCTCTCAGAGGCTCTCGGCAAAGATAAATGCCTGGCGTGAAAAAATACCAGGCGGGATATTCAAGCCACATATGACCAACGAATGGATTGATCTTGTGGAAGATGCCGATTATCCGAGAACACCGCTCCGCGGCGGGTATATTTTGCGTACTGGTCGCAAAGGTTTGATTCAACTTTTAAAAGAATGGCAAGCAGTTGGCGTTAACCATGCTGCGCTCGGCATTCAATTTTCCAGTCGCCCTCCTGCCGAAGTAATACAAGAGTTGGCCGAGGAAGTACTGCCGCTCTTCCCATCGCATGACGGCCCTAATCCGTTACACACTAAATGGTAACGTTATATAAATAAACCTTAAATAATTTTTTCTGGAAAACACTCGTTTACTCCGTTCTAAACGATTGGTAACGATCTAGGTTTACAAGAAACAGAAGGAATTTAATCAATCTTTGTTCAAAATGGGTTCCTTTTTTTACAGCTCAATAAGCCTTCAAATGATATTTTTAGTCAAACTTTATTTTGAAATATGTGTTTTGAAATATAGTTAATCTAAAGTTTTGATCAAATTTTTTTAAAAACTACATACTTAAAAGTGTTGATAAATTATCGTTTATAGCCTATTTCTGATCGAAATTTATTTCAAATCAACAGCTGTTGTGCTTTTGAAATAAAGTCACGATGTTTACAAAAAAGATGCGACGTTTTCCCCCTTTAGATATGATTGTCTAAAGGGGTATTTTAATGTCAAAAAGGAGTAGAGTCAGGAAAATGTGGATTTACAACGCTAAACATTTTAATACAAGTTTTATGAGACATCATGAAGGCTTGTTTAAAGCCAATTTAATTATGTATCAGTAAGCTATACTCTATTGAAATTGTGAAAGAATGTACTTAAATTAACGGTGCAGGATAGCGGAAGAAGGATTTTTAATCATTAATGTAGAATTTATTAGTTATTAGTTCTATTGTTATTTTATGTAAAATACAAATAGAGGATGGTGATTTACATTTAAAGTTCTCTTCCTTATTTTGATGACGCTTCTTTTAGCTTTAGTAGGATGTTCTGCAAAAAATGAAACTGAAGAGACTAAACCAAAAGAAACTGAACAGTCTCAGAATGAGACTGAATTCTCTTCAGGACTTCCTGAAAAAATAAGTGAGGGTAAGGCTTATTTCTCCGTAGGTCGGGATTGGAAAGAAAGCGAACACTTTACAAATGGCAACACGATGCTCATTGTAACACCTAATCTTTTAGGCGTTACATTTGATGAAGATGAAAAATTTTATGTAAACAAGCCTCAAAAACATATCTGGTATTTCTGGGGAGGTGATGAAATGTTTAATGGCACACTATCTGTTAAAGCATTTCATCAAGACACTTCTGAAAAAATAGAGTTAGTAAAAGAAACTCCATTAGGTGGTTCACTCAATGGAGCTAATAACCATGCCCCAACAACTATGGAATTTACTAAAAAGGGTATGTGGGCATTAGATGCTTATATCAGTGACAAGTTGTTTGGAAGTGTTTTTTTATAGAACAATAGGTATTAATTTCCATGTACAAAATGAGTATGAAACGAATCATGAACTAACTGTATGAAATAAATTAAATACAGAGAAAAAAGAGAGGCTAATTTTGTATACAAAATTAGCCTCTCTTATATTTAGAGAAAGAATAATTACCTAAATGTGTTTTTTTTCTGGCTCTCGTTTTGGAGCTCGCCTTTTCATTTATCATTTTTTCTTACTAAGGACACACTACGAATGCACATGTGATTTATCGTCGAACATACATAAAGACTATGCAAAACCAAGAGCTTTGAAGAGTATGCCAATTGAAGTGAATTTCTAATAAGATTAACAACAAATTCATTAAATAAAAATAGCTACTTTATGTTTTTAATTTATAAAGTAGCTGTTTTTATTTAATTCCGCTTTTCTTCTATTATATATATTTACCTAATACACTCGTATCCCAAGTGTGAATTTCATGTTGTTCCCTTTCCATCACCTTTTGTAAATATATCGTAGTTGTCTCTATTTTTTCAAGACCAAGAGAACGACTTATTTGAAATAAGTCCGCTTTACTTAAATATGAAATAATAGCATGACTATGTCGAAATGTATGGGGTCCTATTTTGGATGATCGATGCTTTAGAAAAGGCAAATTGCTTTCCTCTATTACCTTAGTGAGATATTGAGACAAATATGAAGGTGAAAATGGTTTTAATGTGTTAGTTGTAAAAAGATATTCTTCTGATTGAGAAGCGGCAGTAATATGTAACCTTCTAGCCAATCGATATTGATCAATGCTTTGCAGTACTTTTTCTTTTATAGGAACTTGTCTTTTTTTATTCCCTTTACCGACTACATCCAGATAATAATCACCTGTTATAGAATCATAAATTAAGTCCTTTACTTTAAGTTTACAAAGTTCTTCGTACGAATACCCGTTGTTGTTAATACGTGTATTAAACCAAAAGCAATTATGTGGTTTTTCTTACTAAAGTAATCAAGTAGTTGAACCACTTCTTTTGGCCCAGGGTCTCTATTTGGACGATCATCTTTTCGTACAAGTGCTACATATAAACCTTCATGAATAGGCTTATGTATTGACTCTCATATTAAGGATTTCAAAAAGTTTTTAATGATAATGGTTTTTCTTGATACCGTAGCAGGGGAATAACTACCATTCTTTTGTACATACGGACTCTTATTGGCCAGCTATTCCTGATACCTTCTTATATGCCTTTTCTTTTTTCAATAGATTTAAATAAAGAACCTCCAACTATATGTGTTATATCTATTTCAATTTCCAGAGAGTATTGGATTAGCTGCTGAATAAACATTAATAATTCTCTTTCGTACTCCTTTAATGTTCGAGTTGATTTATCATGTTCCTTATTTAAATGTTCTCTCTTATGTAAAAACTACTGAAGCATATCAATATCTGAGAAATCGTGAAAAGACTTTTTACGATTTTTTTCAGCCTCATCTAACTGCATTTGCAAACTTGACACATCACTGTCTTGCAATTGTACTTTTATAACATCCAAAGTAAACTGTGAAGATTGTTGAATTAATTCCTTCATTCCTTCACTTCCTTATACCATTATATTTTTTAAAAAGCACATGAGATTCTTTTATATTTAGTTATCTATTATAAGACTTGGATGTGTAATTCTAAAATTAACAAAAATAACTAGTTAATTACTATTATAGAAAACACATTTAAAATTACGAGTTATGATTTGTATAAAAAATGTTCCCTTTGTTTATATTAGTTTTAAAGTATATATTTTAAAATTATAATAAATAATATACTTTAAATTGATTATTATAAATATAAAGTTCATTGTATAAATA
>NZ_JBALMO010000127.1:0-6925 GCF_036963345.1 Bacillus sp. JJ722 | reverse complement strand
ACAGCATTAATGTTTGCTGAACATGGAGCACGAGTTGTAGTGGCAGATAGGGACGAAGAACCAGCAGCTGAAGTTGTGGCTGAAATTAAGACAATTGGAAGCGATGCCATCTCGTTTTGTGGAAGTGTAACAAATCCTGAATTTGCAAAGCAAGTAGTAGAGGCAGCTATTTCTAACTTTGGTCGGCTGGATATTCTTGTGAATAACGCAGGGTATTGTGCGGACGGGTTACTTCATAAAATGTCAGATGAACAGTTCCAGGCGATGTTAGACATCCATTTGATTGCTCCTTTCCGTTTGGCTCGTGAGGCTTCACCGTATATGCGTGATGCTGCTAAGAAAGAGATTGAACAAGGAATCGTTCATCACCGAAAAATTATCAATGTTTCATCTGTTTCAGGTCAAAGAGGAAATATGGGACAAGCTAACTATTCTTCCGCTAAAGCTGGTGTCATCGGTTTAAGTAAGGTGATTGCGAGGGAGTGGGGAGCATTTAACATCAACAGTAATGCAGTAGCATTTGGTTTCATTGATACGCGTCTTACACGTCCAAAGGAAGAAGGGTTAATCGTCAATGGAGAAGCAGCGGGTATCCCTGATAAAGTTCGTAATCTTTTAATTAGTAATATCCCGCAAAAGCGTGTCGGTAGTGGCAGTGAAGCAGCTGCTAGCATATTATTCCTTGCATCCCCATTGTCTAACTATGTTAATGGACAAGTGCTAAGTGTTAATGGTGGTTCTTATACGTGATTTCTCGCTTAAAAAAGCATGGTTAAGTTGATAAAACAAATGTTTCAATTATTCAGAAGAGGTGAATGAATTTGTCTAATGTAAAAGATTTAATTGGGGTTGAATATGAACCGTACAGCATGGCAGTTGAAAAAGGAAAAATAAAAGAATTAGCACTCGCCCTCGGTGATGATAACCCAATTTACTTCGATTTGGAGGCAGCCAAAAAAGAGGGATATGAAAACATTCCTATGCCACCTACATATTTACAAGTGATTGACTTATGGGGAGGTCTAGGTTCTGTAGAAAAAGTAGAAAAGCTGAAACTAAACTTAGTTCGAGTATTACATGGACAGCAATCCTATGAGTATTTGGGTGATATTGTAGCAGGAGATATTCTGTACGTAACGGGCAAAGTAGTGGATGCTGAAACGAAATCAGGAAGTACGGGTGCGATGGATTTCATTACATCGGAATACTATTACAAGAATCAACGTGATGAATTGGTAGCTATAGCAAGAAGCACATTAGTGCATCGTCATTAATTTTGTAATTATAGAAAGGGGAAATGAATAATGTTTTATGAGGATGTACATGAAGGATATGAGTTCCCAGTATTGAAAAAGCAACCAGTTACTCGCGTTCAACTTGTTCGATTTGCAGGTGCTTCTGGTGATTTTCATCCACTCCATCTGGTTGAAGAGGTAGCGGAGAAAGCTGGTATGAAGATTCTTGCTCATGGCATGTTGATTATGGGGATGTTATCTCAAGGTGTTACATCATGGGTTTCTAGAAAAAACATTAAGAATATACAAGTACGTTTCAGTAAAATGACATTTCCAGGCGAATCGATTCAAATTGTTGGTAAAGTGCTAGAGAAAAAGACTGACAACATAGTGATGGCTGAGGTGCTGGCGATGAACAGCGAGGGAGAGGTAAAAGTTGCCGGAACTTTTGAAGCGACATTGCCATCAAGAAATTTATAGAGATATCTGTTTCAAATAAGCAGACCGCATTGTGTGACGTGAAATTCGATACAATCATGATCTTTCACACTGCTCAAAGGCGGTCTTTATCTTTTAAAAAACAATATTTGGAGGGATACATATTGTCAAAAACAACAACTTCTTCTAAACAAGAAAAATATGATTTATTTAAGAGAGAAAGACCTTTCCTCACTCATGAACATGAAATGTTTCGTACGTCTTTGCAAAAATTCCTCGAAAAAGAGGCAATTCCTAACATTGAGAAATGGGAAGAAGATAAATACACGCCACGAGAGTTTTATGAAAAATTAGGTGCCAATGGCTTCCTATGTCCGCAAGTTAAAGAGGAATATGGTGGTCTAGGACTTGATTTTGGTTTTAATATGGTCTTAGGTGAAGAGCTAAACCGTGTTGGTATAGGTACACTTGCAAGTATGAGCAGTTCGATTGTCGTTCCTTATCTGGAAGAATACGGATCAGAAGAACAAAAACAAAAATATTTGTCAAAATGCGTTAGTGGAGAGATTACAACTTCTGTGGCGATGACGGAACCTGGAATAGGCTCTGATTTGGCAAATATGAGCACAACAGCTGTTCGTGATGGTGACCACTTTATCCTAAACGGAGAGAAAACCTTTATTTCTAACGGTATTAATGCGGGGCTATTTTTCGTAGCTGTCAAAACAGATCCAAAAGCGACTCCAGCTCGAAAAGGTATTAGTATTATTTTAGTAGAAGCTGATACACCTGGTTTTTCCCGTGGGAAAACGTTGAAAAAGCTAGGTCAGCACTCGACGGATACTGTTGAATTAGTTTTTGAAGATGCCCGTGTCCCTGTGGCTAATTTACTAGGTGAAGAAGGAAAAGGCTTCTATTATTTGATGGACCGTTTACAACAGGAGCGCCTTCTAATCGCCATCAATTCATTAGTTGTAGCTGAGGAAATGCTTAAGTCAACAATGAGCTACGTAAAGGAAAGACATGCATTCGGCAAACCGATTAGTTCCTTCCAAAACACTCAATTTGAGATTGCTGAAATGGCAACGGAACTGTCCATGGCACAAACTTTCCTTGATGAATTAACAAGCAAACATATGAAAGGGGAAAATATCGTTACCCAGATTTCGATGGCTAAATGGTTTATTAGTGAGATGGCACGACGGATGTCTGCACGTTGCTTACAACTTCATGGTGGATATGGCTTCATGGAAGAATATCCGATAGCTCGTCGTTATCGAGATGTTGCTGTTATGCCTATTTATGGTGGTACAACAGAAATCATGAAAAATATTATTGCTAAAAATCTAGGTTTGTAACAATATAAAATATTTTTCTTGGTATTTAACTCAAAGGATTGGTAATGTATTTTCTTAATTTAATTTTAAGGAATGAGCAAAAATGAAATTTGAGGAAATAATTGGAACACATGAGCCGGATGCGATTTATGTTCATACCTATGATTTCACGGAAGATTTAATTGGGAACTTAACGCTGGCAGAAAAGGCGTTTTTGGGCGCACATTATCGTCGACCAACGGATGAGGAGTTACTGTATGTGAATATGGCTTTACACCACGCTTTATTTCCGCTCGTTTAAGTTTTTTGGTGAACGTAAGTTATATAGATGAGGTTGATTTAAGACAAAAAAGAAGAGAGTAACGAATAGACTAAACTGTACCCTTCGTTACTCTTTTCTTTTTTATATATTTTCTATTATGATACAGTTATTAAAAATTTTTCTCTGAACCTATAATTCTCGCTTGGTAATAAATAGATGTTGTTTCTCCATTCGGAGGTTAAGAGCTTGCAAATTATTACTCTCAGACCTTCCTGGATTAAAGCGCTTCCAATCTACTATGGAATAATACCTTTTCGGTAAAGTTCTCCAACAGCATGCGCACGATTAGTAGCACCTAGCTTTTGAATTGATGATTTCACATATTGCTTCACTGTCAATTCACTAATACTCATAGAAACAGCCATTTCCTTTGTACTTTCACCCCATGCGATTCTCCTCATGACTTCTAATTCTCTTCTACTTAACATTGCTTGTTTTTCTGTTCCATTAGAGTCCTCGATAAATTTTCCAACGAGCTTACCATATAGAGTAAAGGATGAAAGAATTTCATCATTAAATATCGTCCCTTTTATAAACTTTGAAGAGATAATATATCCAGTAACAACCGATCTGTAGCGAATGGGGACAACTATCATAGAATTCTTGTCAGAAGAAAAGGAGTACTTGCTGCTCGTTTGCTTTAATAATTCGATTCCAGAACAGTATTTTGCCTTTCTTTCACGAATGGCTGTGTAAATAATAGGTAATGACCGGATATCATCTCGTATTTCTCTAATATGTACTAACCTTTCTGATGTGAGTGAAATAATGCCTTCCCCAAGATAACCTAGAGGAGAATATCTAAATAAATATGCATTATGAACAGGGAAAAGGTCTAAATATACTTCAAGAATTTTGTATAATTGTTCTTCATGACTTGAAATGATATTAAGCTTACGTACATGTTCACGAATGGTATATTCTGAGGTCACTTTTTCATCTCCTTTTGAGGGAATTTACACGTTATAAATAGGGAATACCTATATTATACAGAAAATTGTAAATTTAAAGTAGGAGATTCGAAAATTTTGTTTTAATTTGTTAAATTATTTTTACTGAGGAAGGAAGATGTGTTATGGCAAATTTAGATCCGAAGACAAAGGTGTATTTAGAAATGTATAATAAACTGCCGGCGCTTCACATGATGGAGCCACGAGCAGTTAGAGAATTGTTTTCATTAGCACCTCCAGTAGAGGTAGAACTTGCACCGCTTGAAAGAATTGAGGACAAGATGATTCCAGTTGGAAAGGGTGCAGAAATTAAGATAAGAATTTACACACCTGAAGGCCAAGGTCCTTTTCCTCTCTTTGTATACTATCACGGCGGTGGCTGGGTAATAGGTAATCTAGAAACATCGGATGCTAGCTGTCGTATGTTAGCTAATCGAACAGGAAGAATTGTAGTTTCTGTAGATTATAGACTAGCGCCAGAGTATAAGTTTCCTATACCATTAGAAGATTCATATGAAGCATTAAAGTGGGTTAGTGAAAACGCTTTTGAGATAAATGGTGATGCTTCAAATATTGTTGTAGGCGGCGATAGCGCAGGTGGAAATCTTTCTACGGTTGTCTCGTTAATGGCTAAAGAGAACAATGGTCCATCCATTGCTGCACAGGTGTTAATTTATCCAGTTACTAGCTTGAATTATGATACTAAATCGTATCATGAATTCCAAAATGGATATGGCTTGGAGAGGGATTTGATGATTTGGTTTGGTAATCATTATATTAATAATGAAGAGGATAAACAGAATAAATATGTAGCTCCATTATTGGCGGATGATGTAAGTAATCTACCTCCAGCTTTAGTAATCACTGCAGAAAATGATGTGCTTCGGGATGAGGGCTTGGCTTATGCTAAACACCTAAAGAAAGCAGGAGTCAAGGTGGATACGATTTGCGAGCAAGGTTTGGTTCATGGATACTTTACGAATATGGTGATTTTTTCTGAAAGAATCAAAGGATCGATTGATAGCATATCTGAGTTTTTAAAGACGATCAATCAAAAGGTGATTAATAGGTCTTGAAATGAAAGCGTTTAAATGAACCTTGATTTTGTATAGTGATGAAGTCATCTTTCTTCTTAATAAAATATGTAGAGATGAAACCAATTTTTCTATTTAGAAAGGTTGGTTTCTTTTGTATATGAATATAGTTATTAAATATCTCGATAAGTTTGAGTGAGATGTTTTACTTATTACACATACTATACTAAGAAATAATATTAAAGTTAGGGGTGGAATATTATGTTAAAATACATGGTGAGGGGATATTGTATACTGGTTAGGCATAAGTATAAATTGTTTCTTAGCAGTGAGCTTTTTTGTTCTGGAAAAGTAAATAAAACAGCATTTTAAGCTACAAGAGCGAAAATATACTAGAGGTGATCGTGATGAAAGGATTAGAACATGAAATATAAAAACATTTCTATTGTGCAAGAGGTCCTCCAATACAATGTGCAGTGTATTAAAAAAATTATTTGTTGAGAAGAACCCCTTATGAATGAAGATAATAATTTTTTGAATTTTTTGAAATATATAAATGAAAGTTTTACAGGATGGGATTTTTCTTTTATAACAGAAACGGACCGTATGAGAAGTAGTTTACTTTCTTGGTCTTATGGAAGCATGGCCATTTCATTGATACAAAATGCACATACGTTATTGGATATGGGAACCGGTGGCGGAGATCTTGTCAATGCTTAGACCATTACCTTCAATTGTATTTGCAACTGAAAGTTTTAAACCTAATTATTCAATTGCAAAATCAAGACTTGAACCTTTAGGCGTGAAAGTTATAAAAAAAATTGAAGGAGATGAGAACCTTCCTTTTTCTGATGCACAGTTTGATTTAATCCTAAATAAACATGAATCATATTCTTCAAAAGAAGTTAGAAGAATCATTCAATCAGAAGGGATATTTTTCACACAACAAGTGGGCGGTTTGGATTGTTTTGAGCTTAATGAAGCATTTGGGACACCTTTGAATTCGGAGTTTGAAAATTGGAACTTATCAAACGCTTTGAAAGAACTTAAAGAAAACCACTTTGAAGTTTTATTTAGTAACGAAGAGTTTCCTGTTCAACGCTATTATGATGTAGGGGCACTAGTGTACTATTTAAAGGCAATATCTTGGCAAGTTCCTGATTTTAGTGTTGAAAAGTATGAAGAACAATTAAATTCCATACACAAACTGATTCAATCAAAAGGCTTCTTTGATGTCAAACAGCATCGTTTTCTTATTAAAGCTAAGGCGCTATAAGTAAATGTATTTAAGCAGAGTAGATAGACGAAAACTCACGTTCTTAAGATTACAGAAAGTGAGTTTTTTCTATTCTAACTTCCTCGTAGTTGAATCAAATTTGAAGGATTTAAAGATTTAATATAAACATATTAGATAGAATATTCAAATGTTACCAGCATTTCAGAAAAGATGAATTACTGTTATTTTTCAGTGAATATTCTAGCGAAAGTAAAATGAAAATGATTTTCAATATCCTTTTGTAAATCGTCAAAAAGATGTCAATAGTATTTGAATAGATAATGGCAAATACTATTTTATTATTATTTCACTGATGTTTATATAATATAATAC
>NZ_JBALMO010000126.1:2694-10116 GCF_036963345.1 Bacillus sp. JJ722 | reverse complement strand
TAGTAGTATCAAGGGTTTAGGCTTTTTCTTTTTTCTTAAATGGGAATATTTTGCACCTATATTTATATGAAGTTTATATTTATGAAACAGGTTCATAGATTCAAGTTTTCCAAAATAAAGAGACTGCTGAGAATTATCTGAAGCAGACTCCTTGTTAGTGTTTAAAATGCTAGAAGGACATTAATNNAAATAAAGGTTGCCCTTCGATTAAAAGTTACTATATCCACTAACATAAGAAAGGCTTAGGGAAACCTAAGCCTAGAACTTTGTCGAAAATGAACTTTGTTTATCTTTTTTATTATTGAATTCTTACAATCGGCTTAATCGCCACACCTGTTTTAGAATCTGCAAATGCTTCGTTAATTTGGTCGAAGTCATAGAATTTTACTAATTTATCGAATGGGAATTTTCCTGCTTTATAGAATTCAACAAGTTCTGGGATAAACACGCGTGGAACAGCGTCACCTTCGATTACACCCATCATTGTTTTGCCTTCCATCATTAAATCATTGTGAACGTCAAGATTCATCTCTGGCGTTATACCGACGATTGCAGCTGTACCTAATGGACGTAAAGCTTGTAAACATTGACGAACAACAGGAGGTACACCAGTTGTATCTACAGCATATTTCGTACCGCCTTTTGTTAGCGCTTTTATTTCTTTCACAACATCTACTTTTGAACCGTTAAATGTGTGAGTTGCACCAAGTTCTTTTGCTAATTCCAAACGGTTCTCATGAACATCAACGGCAATGATATGTTTACATCCTACAATTTTGGCACCCATAATGGCACTTAATCCAACTGCTCCAGCACCGTATACAGCGATTGATGAGCCGAATTCTGGTTTAAGCTTGTTTAATACTGTACCTGCTCCAGTTTGAATACCGCAGCCTAAAGGTCCAAGTAATGCTAAATCAACTTCCTCATCTACTTTTACAACATTGCGTTCGTGGGCAATGGCATAAGTAGCGAATGAAGATTGGCCGAAGAAAGTCGATAAATTTTCTCCGTTTTGGCTTAGACGATGCGTGTTATCGTCTGCAATTCCACCAAAGTTTAATTCAGCAAATGTATTACATACAGTCGGATGACCAGTTAAGCAGTTTTCACAATGTCCGCAGTGTGCAAATGAAAGTACAACATGGTCACCTTCTGCTAGACCTTTAACGCCTTCACCAACACGTAAAACAATTCCTGAACCTTCATGTCCAAGTACAGCTGGTAGTGGAGTAAGAGCAGCATCACGGGCAACTGCATCTGTATGACAAACACCTGATGCTACGATTTTTACTAGTACTTCATTTCCTTTTGGTTCTGCTAATTCTACTTCTTCAATTTTAAATTCTTGTCCTTGACCGTATGTAACGGCAGCTTTAATTTTCATTTGAAGAACAGCCTCCCATCAGTTTTAAATTCCTTGTATTCGATGTTGCGATATTTGGTGAAAAAAACGAACTATCTTTATAATGTGCAAAAACATGTATACTAATAAATAAAGATAAGATCACCAATTTTAATATGTGCTAGGAAAGTGGGGAGATAATCCACCTTGATTAGCGTATAAATAATATAATATTTTGTCATTTTTTAAATCATCCAATCGGTAGCTTTTTGACCCATCCACTTTTTTTGTTTATGGAAGGAGCAAATTATATGAAAAATATTGAAATCAGAAGACCAAGAATGGAAGATAGGGAGGAGTTAATTCAATTTTTCAGTGAAGTTATTGAGCATACATATGCTAAAGAAGGTTTATCTGAAATGCTTGATGATATGAAAAATGAAATTGAAACGAAGAAACAATATTTGCAATCGGATCTCGAAAGTAATTGTGAGAAGCGTTATTTCTTATTAGCTTTACATAAAATTGATAATAAAATAATTGGTTGTATTGAGTATGGTTCTGTTAGTGAATTGATTGGTATTTGCACAGATGGCGCATTGAAAGAGTTAGTAGAAGTAGGGACAGTATTTGTTCATCCAAATTATCAGAAACAAGGGATAGGAACCTTGCTATTAAATGTAATGTTTCTTATTTTGCAAAATAGGGGGATTAAAGAATTTTATCTGGATAGCGGATATAAGAATGCTCAGAAAATTTGGCAGAAGAAGTTTGGTAAACCTGATTATTTATTAAAGAATTACTGGGGGGAAGGAAGCGATCATATGATTTGGAAGCTAAATACTAATGATCAATCTGTAGTATTTAGTATCTGATTTAATGAACGAATATCAATATTTTGTAAAATGAGATAAAATAATGATATGGAGTAATTTCAGAAATTTCAGAACAATAAACACTTCGGTAAATAACTCATACTATCAAATTATGAGGAGTGTTAGCATGGAATTTTTATCAGTAAGGAAAAATGATGAGATTGCTTATATTACATTGGAAAACCCTAAAGAGTTTAATTCGCTTTCATTACAGCTTTTGAAAGAATTAAATAGTACTTTGCTCGAAATTGCAGAGAAGAGAGAGTGCAAGGTTGTTATTATTGAAGGGTCTACGAAGGCATTTTGTGCGGGTCATAGTTTAAGAGAAATAGAAAGTAATTCTGAACTAGGTGTAGCAGAAGTGTTTCAAGCATGTCAAGTCGTTATGCGAACGATTCGAGAAATCCCACAAATAGTGATTTCGAAAGTTCAAGGTGTAGCCGTAGCAGCAGGGTGCCAGTTAGTTGCTGCTTGTGATCTGGCTGTTGCAAGTGAAGAGGCTAAATTCGGTGTACCTGGTATTAATAGTGGACTTTTTTGTAGCACACCAGCAGTATTTTTGAGTCGAAATGTTGGAAGGAAGAAAGCTGCAGAACTATTGTTTACGGGTAATTTAATGCCTGCACAAGAAGCGTTAGAAAACGGTCTTGTCAATAAAGTTGTATCTGCAGAAGTGCTAGATGAAGAAACAGATCAATTAGCAAGAGATGTTACGAAGCAAAGTTTGAATATTATTGAGATTGGTAAGAGACAATTTTATCAACAATTAAATATGGAAGATTTTCAAGCGTTAAACTATGCAACAGAAGTTATCGTGCGCAATTCGAAACATCCTGATGCAGTGGAAGGAATTCGTTCATTTTTTGAAAAAAGAAAACCAGTTTGGGATGATAAATCGACAGCTGAAGTTTAATATAAGCATTGAGATTAAACAGTTCATTAAAAAAGGAATCGTTCATACAAATGGACGATTCCTTTTTTAGATTAAGTTAACTTACATTATTCTCAAATTTATTTTGCATTTTCCGTCCATTTCGCTACTTTATCTTCGTTGGCAGAAATCCAGTTTTCTGCCGCTACTTCTGGATCGGTGCCATCAGCAATCTCTAGCATAACGGATTCAAGATCTTCAGTTGTCCAAGAAAAATTATCTAGTACGGAATATACTTCAGGTAAGTCTTCCTTTAATCCTTTACGAACAAAAGTATTAATGGTTTCCTCTCCACCAAATATACCTTTTGGATCATCTAAATATTTTAAGTCATAAGAAGCGAACTTCCAGTGTGGTGACCAACCGGTAACAACTATTTCTTCTTTGTTTTTAATAGCTTGTTCAAGTGCGACTGTCATAGCACCTGAGGAGGAAGTTGACAGATTCCATGAAGCTAAATTTTTATATTCTTTTAGTGCAGTTTCTGTTGAAGCAACAATACCTGCGCCAGGTTCAATGCCTGTAATGGTTTTATTAGCTTCACTCTTTAAGTCTTCAATTGAATCAACCTTCATATACGTAGGAACGACCAAACCAATTTTTGCACCTTTTAAATTCTCACCTAAATGAACAACATCATCTTTATATTCTTCGTATTGAGCAGCATGGGTACTTGGTAACCAGCCCGCTACCATAGCATCTGCTTCTCCTTTAGAAATGGATTCCCACATAATAGCGTTGTCTAAAGGTGTTAATGTTACATTATAGCCTAAATCTTCAAGTACTTTCCCGATTATATGTGTAGAAGCTATTTCTGTATCCCATTCAACATATGCTAAATTAACATCCTTTGCATTTGAAGAATCAGATTTACTATCCTTTTCTCCTGAATTACAGGCCGTTAAAAGGAGGCTTAATCCAATTAGTATGCTGAAAATCTTCATTTTTTTGAATTTCATCTAATCTTCCTTTCAATGATCTTTCTTTTTGTTGAAATTTTGTGTTAAACGATCGATAATAATTGCCACGATAACCAAACCTAAACCTGCCACAAATCCATTTCCTACTTGGGCTCTTTGAAGTGCAGTTAACACTTCTCGACCTAGTCCTGGGGCTCCAATCATTGATGCAATGACAACCATCGATAAGGACAACATGACGGTTTGATTGATACCAGCCATAATTGTCGATTTTGCTAAAGGTAATTCTACTTTAAATAATTTTTGCCAGCTGGTACTACCATATGAATCAGCAGCCTCTACTAACTCTTTCGGTACTTGTCGAATAGCTAGGTTTGTTAATCGAACAGTTGGAGGCACAGAGAAGATGACTGAGGCAAATACACCTGGTACTACACCAATTCCGAAAAAGGCAACAGCTGGTATTAAGTAGACAAAGCCGGGCATTGTTTGCATAAAATCAAGAATCGGTTTAATGATTCCTTCTGCATATGAGTTCTTTGCCATTAAGATCCCAAAGGGTATTCCAATAATCACTGCAGTAACACTTGAAAATAGAACGAGCGTTAAAGTGTTCATCAGTTCTTCCCAGAGCCCTTGGTTGAATATGAATAACAAGCCTATTAATGAAAAAATAGAGAGACCTATTTTTTTCCCGGAAGCAAAAAAGCAAATGAGGACAAGGAGAAGTATAAATACAATCGGCGGAATTGAAATTAATAATTCAGTTACGCTTTTCATAAGTGCTTGCCCGTTAGTTTGAATGAAATCAAACAGCGTGGAGAAATTACTAGTTAGCCAATCCATTGCATTTTCTACCCACTCAGCAACTGGAAGTTTTGGCATTCCTTGTATACTACTCATTTACACTTACCTCCTCACTTCCAGCGGCAAGCGCTTCAATGACGACGCCTCGGATTAACACGCCTAAAAGTCGCTCGTCTTTCACTACCGCAATAGGAGTAGGGGAGTCGTAGATCATTCCTAAGACATCTTGTATGTACATATTGGGTGGTACGGATGTAATATCAGTTCGTACAATATTATAAATCGTTTTTTGTCCATTTTTGGAAGCTTGTAATGCATCCTGTGCTGTAATATAACCTTTTAAATGACGTTTTTTATCGACTGCAATTAGAATACTTACCTCTTCTTCACGCATTCTCTGTAGCGCGACTTTTGGTCCATCAAGTTCTACGTTGACTGATATAGGTCGTACCATCGCATTTTCTACTGTAAGTACTTTAGAGCGGTCAACATCCTCTACAAAGCTCTTAACATAATCATTTGCCGGATTCGTTAAAATTTCTTCGCCGGTGCCTATTTGCATTATTTTTCCGTCTTTCATGAGCGCAATGCGGTCTCCAATGCGAAGTGCTTCATTTAAATCATGTGTTATAAAGATAATGGTCTTTTTTAAAGTCTGTTGTAAATCTAGCAACTCATCTTGCATATCTTTACGAATTAAAGGATCGAGCGCAGAAAAAGCTTCATCCATTAATAACACTTCAGGGTCATTGGCTAATGCACGTGCAAGACCAACACGTTGCTGCATACCTCCAGATAATTGGCTTGGATATTGATCTTTGTATGCAAGTAAACCTGAATTATCTAAAGCCTTTTCTGCTTTCAATCGGCGTTCTTCCTTAGAAATTCCTCGTATTTCTAAACCAAACTCTGTGTTTTGCAAAAGTGTTCGATGCGGGAAGAGTCCAAAATTTTGGAAAACCATGCTCATTTTTTCTCTTCGAATTTTTCGTAATGCATCTTTACCTACTGTAGAAATATTTTCACCATCAATAAAAATGCTTCCACTAGTTGGTTCTATTAATCGATTTAACAAACGAACTAATGTTGATTTCCCGCTACCAGATAAACCCATGATGACAAAAATCTCACCTTCATTGACAGTGAAACTTACATCATAAACTCCAACAGTTGCTCCTGTTTGTTTTAATATCTCTGTTTTACTTTTTTGTTTTTCGACTAAATTAAGTGCAGCATTAATTTGTTTGCCGAAAATTTTTGTAACATTCTCTACTCTAATCTTACCCAAAAAAAGTTTGCCCCCTTGCAGTTTATGTTTTTGTTAATAATGTCTATGGTATGCAAAAATAAACAAGTAACAACTTAACGGTAACAAAAGGTTGTTGATTTTGTCAAATGGCTAAAGCATATGAAAAAAAGCGTGTGAACATTGCAATTGCAATGTTCACACGCTTTTTTTCAAAGATAAAGAAAGTTTAAGTTTTTTGAACTTGGACAAGTGTCTAGTTCCAGCGCCTATCGACTAGCGTACTTCAGGCCTTCTCCCTACGATAAGTCAACATCGATTCGCTTATCAGCTCATCGTGTTTCCTTTATCTCAGTCGAATTCCCTCCAGTACGTACGTCGATGATCGAGGCGCTTTCACTTTTCTTATGGGGATATAAGAAATTATTTACTCGTTCCAGACAAGTATCGTTGCCAATAAAATAAATGATATCTTTAGGCTCAAATGAAGCATAAGGACCTGGAGATAATGATATCTCACCATCTCTTCTTATGCCTACGATTGTTGCGGATGTATTTTGCCAGAAGTTAACTTCCTGAATGGTTTGATGAATGTAAGGGCAAGATTCACTTATTTCAATTTGAAACGGAATAAAAGGATTGATGGATCGAAATCTCTCTGTCCGATTAATTAATAGCTTTGTTGTTTCTTGTAAATTATGGAGCTCCTCATATTGTTTATCAATGCTAGCCTGTAATTCAAATTGTAATTCATGTATAGATTGAACATCTTGGAATTGATGAACAAACTGTGCTGCTTTTTCGTAAGATTTAATGAGGACACCGCTTCCTTTTGTTGTGTCTACAATTTCTAAATCTTGCAATACTGCAATTGCTCGTCTAGCAGTTTCAGAGGAAACACCATACTGACTTGCAAGTGATGAGCGGGCATATATTTTTTCACCTATAGTGTATTTTTTTTCAACAATTTTTGCTGCAATGTCTACTGCAATTTTCTGATATTTAGGTTGCTTCATTGTAACTTTCTTGTTCATGTCCATATCTAATTTTTTCCCTTTCTAATAAAAAACAATAGATGCTTAAACCACGTATAAATATGCCTTCAACCAAATTAAGTAGAGGCATATTTAATATATTGAGTATAGCATATGCTGAAATAGTTTCGGAAGCTTCTAAAAAATGGTGGAGGGCTTTAGTAATAGGGGGGATTTATGAAGCTAAAACAACTATTGTTAGGGAGGGGATATAGAACAATGTTTCCCCTCCTAACAAAGTTTTCTTTTATCCCGTTCAAACTG
>NZ_JBALMO010000126.1:0-2665 GCF_036963345.1 Bacillus sp. JJ722 | reverse complement strand
CGAAGACGTTTAAGTGGGAGATTAAGCGCCAGTAAGAACCCGATTGGTTCAACTAATAATCGGTGGGGGATGGACGAAAACCCCCACCGATTAAAGTTTCACTTTATTAGTGATCATCATATTTGAGTTTACTATGGTATTGATGAACAACTCGTATGTTCATTTAATCTTGTATACGCAATACTCTCATGGCATTCAATACAGCTAATAATGTCACACCTACATCGGAGAAAACTGCTTCCCACATAGTTGCTATTCCAAAAGCTCCTAGTATAAGGAAAATGGCTTTGACACCTAGTGCAAAAATAATATTTTGCCATACGATACGTCGAGTACGTTTGGCTACACCGATAGCCGTTGGGATTTTGGATGGTTCATCTGTCATGATAACTATATCAGCTGCTTCAATTGCTGCATCTGATCCTAATCCACCCATCGCAATTCCGACATCAGCACGAGCTAATACAGGAGTATCATTGATACCATCACCAACAAAGATGATTTTTTCTTTTTTACTTTTATTAGCATCTATTTTTTCGATTTCTTCTACTTTATGTTGTGGCAATAATTCAGAATGCACTTCATCTAAACCTAATTTTTGACCGACTGCATCGCCGACTGATTTCGCATCACCAGTTAACATGACTGTTTTCTTAATGCCAAGTTCTTTTAATGAGGCAATAGCTTTAGCAGAGTCTTCTTTTATTTCATCTGAAATAACGATATAGCCAGCATACTGTTTATTAACCGCTACATGTACAAGAGTTCCAACTTCATTTGGTTGTTCGAATGGTATGTTTTCTTTTCTCATTAGTTTTGCGTTACCAGCAAGAATTTCTTTACCATCTAACGCTACTTGAATGCCATGACCGGAAATTTCATTGTATGCTGTAATCGCTTCTTCGTTAATTTCTTTACCGTATGCTTTGCATATGGACTGGGCGATTGGATGATTAGAATGTACTTCAGCAAATGCTGTGTACTCTAATAATTCATCTTTTGAAATGTTACCAGTTGGTTGAATGGCTGTTACTTCGAACACACCTTTTGTCAAAGTCCCTGTTTTGTCAAAAACAACATATTTCACATCATTTAATGCTTCTAAATAGTTACTCCCTTTTACAAGAATCCCTTTTTTCGATGCTGCACCAATTCCGCCGAAGAATCCAAGTGGGATCGAGACAACAAGTGCACAAGGACAAGAAATAACAAGGAATACTAAAGCACGATAAATCCAATCAGAAAATGTTGCTCCGTCAATAAGCAATGGGGGAATAAACGCTAAGATCAAAGCAACGATTACCACCACTGGTGTATAGTAACGAGCGAACTTTGTTATGAAGTTTTCTGTTGGTGCTTTACGACTGCTTGCATTTTGAACAAGGTCTAGAATTTTTGAGACAGTTGATTCGCCAAACTCTTTAGTGACGTGTACTGTAAGCAAACCATTTTTATTAATCATCCCGCTCAATACTTCGCTTCCTGCTTCAACTTCTCTAGGTACCGATTCACCAGTTAAAGCGGATGTATCCATCATTGAGCTTCCTTCAATGACTTTCCCATCTAATGGCACTTTTTCTCCTGGTTTAACAATAATCAGATCGCCAATTTGAACGTCATCTGGCGATACACGCTTAGTATCATTGCCAACTTTGACGTTTGCATAGTCTGGACGAATGTCCATTAGTGCACTAATAGATTTACGAGAACGATTAACCGCTAAGCTTTGGAACAATT
This sequence comes from Bacillus sp. JJ722, assembly GCF_036963345.1. NCBI lineage: Bacteria > Bacillati > Bacillota > Bacilli > Caryophanales > Bacillaceae > Bacillus > Bacillus sp. JJ722. Next base: position 928 of record NZ_JBALMO010000126.1, on the reverse strand, counting down.
CTCCAACTTGGTAAAACAGCATTACTGCTACAGCTTCAGGGTATTCTTTAATTGCAAAGGCACCAATTGTTGCTAGAGCCATTAAGAAGTTTTCGTCAAATACTTGCCCTCTAACAATATTTCTTGCGGCTTTCCAAACGACATCGCCACCGACAATTATATAAGCAATGAAGAATACGCTGAACTTAGCTATTTCAGAGAAAGAAGCAAATATGCCAATTCCCATTAGAATGACTCCGATGCCTATTCGCGCTAGCATCTTTTTCGTGTTGCCTTGATCGTGATGATGACTATGATCATCTTCTTGTGAGTCTCGCAACACTTCAACCTCAGGTTCAAGTACTTTCACCTGCTTGATTACTTCTGATTCTATATGATTCGTATTAATTGATGGTTCTGTTTCAATAATTAATTTTTTTGAAACGAAATCGACTGTGGATGAAGAAATCCCCTCTAACTGTGAAACACCTTTTTCAATCTTCATGGCGCAATTAGCACAATCTAGGCCTTTTAAGTAATATGATTGTTTTAAAGGACCTTTTTTTCCTTTTTCTTTTACAGAAATATGGGGTTCTAAATGGGCTACTTTTTTCTTAGTGTCTGCAATTACGTGTTCTTCTTGTGCTGAGTCTGTTTCTAGAGTTAATGTTTTTGTAGCAAAGTTAACTGAACAAGAATAGACACCTTGAATTCCACTTACACCTTTCTCGATTTTCATAGCACAGTTAGCACAATCTAAGCCTTCTAACAATAGTTTACGTTCGATTTTTTCTTTTTGTTTTCCCATTTGTTTCTCATCTCTCTTCTATGTTTACATTTATAAGGATCAAACTATAGATTTGAATACGAACAAATAATCAATAATATATGTTTCAATACATTTTTACAAATTATACAATGGCTGTTTAGTGCTCTTTACCCTTTAGCG
>NZ_JBALMO010000125.1:0-1897 GCF_036963345.1 Bacillus sp. JJ722 | reverse complement strand
CGAGATTTACCATTTTCATAAAGTTTCACTAATTGCAGTTTAAATTCGGGTGTAAAAGTTCGACGTTTACGTGTCATAGTAGCACGCTCCCTTAAGTTAATAGTCTAAGTTTACAAGCCCTTATTTTATCTGTCCAACTTAGTGTAGCCTATCCAAGTACGTAGTACATATAGGGTTAGGTAAAATTTACTCTAAGGTAAGAAACAGATGGTTACTTGCTAACAATCCTAAAGGTGTAGGGGATAGTGGCTATTTACTCACTAAGCTAACAAATAACGATGGTGAAAGTGTTCCGATATATGAGCATGAAGCTGTTATAGCCGCTTCTTATGGATTAGAACCAAAGATTTGGCGTATAAAAGGATTGTATGGAAATATCATGGAGATAGACCATATCGATAGAAATGTTAAAAATAATTCAATTGGCAACATAGTATTTTGTCAAAGGAAGAATCAATATAAATCAGAAGTATTAAATGATATGGCGCAACGAGGGAAGTTGAGTAAAGAACTAGCTATTCAAATTAGACAGGACTTTAAAAAATGGGCAGGGCGTAAAGTGAAGTTTTATGAGAAAAAAGCTAAGGAATTGAATTGTTGCAAACGGAGTATTCAAAACATAATTTTAAACAAGTCATTCAAGGAAGTATCTTAATACATAAATTAACAATAAAAACACCACTTAGATTTTAAAGTGGTGGTTTTTATTGTTTAGTATTTGAAATCTTTCACAACAGCTCTTTGATCATTAGAAACGGAACCTGTGAATCCAACACTAAGGATTCCGAAATTTAAGCCGATTGAACCTGAACCAGATTTTGTATGAGTATACAGTGAGTGGAATTGAGATGTACCAGAACCTGTTTTAGTCTCTTCAAGATTTATTCTAGTCATTACGACTGGTCTAGTACCACTCTTAGGTAACGGGAATGACCATCCAGCGCCAGTGAAACTTGAACTGTATAAGTTTAATGATGTATATGTAGCAGCTCCATCTTGACCATTACCACCTACAACAACTTTATGTGATCCTGGAATTAATTTGAATCTGTTACCATCCCAAGCAAAACCAACTACGTCTGTTCTTCTGTTAACTGGTGAAATTGTCCATTGATGAACAGTTTCAAGTAAGAAACGGTCTTTACCTGTAGTTGATGGAACTTTAGTTACAAGTTGAGTAACTTTCATACTGTTAATAGTACCTTTTAGTAGTGGTTTAGGTAAAGATGTGTAATCCTCTACTGATGAAATACGATTGTTTGTATCAAATGTTGTAGTAGTAGCACCTACATATTCTCCAATTTCACCGGAATTAACAAGGTCTTCTTTTTGGATTAAAGGTAAATCTGCAACTAGTCTTTCAGGAAATCCATGATTAATTAATGTTTGATCGAGTACGTTTACGTCAGTGATATAGGTATTTTCTTCTGGTTCGCTAGCAGAGGCAATAGTGACTGTTGTTACTGCTGAAAGAGCGAATAAGAGTAAAGCTCCTAAAGTTGTGATGATAAATTTTTTCATGTTTCTTCCTCCTGTTGTCTTAGTATTTTCTAGCAATATCAGAAATTATTATATTACTGTAATTATTTTCTATAAAAATTACTATATTACGGTAATTAATTTCTAATATTGAACTATTCTAGAATATCATAACAAGTGTGATAAATAATGTATATAAATTGTTACAATAATTTTATTTATTAAAATAGTTTTCATTTTCAACTTGTTTCTAGTTTCTTAATATATTAGACTCAGAAGTAAACGGAGGAGTGCTATTGTATGAACGTTATTTTAAAAAATAAGAATTTAGTAATTATAATAATATTAATAATTATTGGATTGGGAACTTATTACTTAGTAAATAGTAAATCTGAATCTAATAAGAAGAGTGATTTGT
>NZ_JBALMO010000124.1:4819-23565 GCF_036963345.1 Bacillus sp. JJ722 | reverse complement strand
CTTTTTAGCCCTTCGTTATAGGGTACGAGAAATTTGTTATGCTTGCTGAGTATGTTGAAAGTGCCTATAATTGCCGCTTTTAAAAGAGATGAAATGCATGTGTTTCCCTATAAAGTGAAACTTTAATGGGTGGGGATTTTCTTTCATCCCCACTCATTATTAGTTGAACCAATCGGGTTCTTACTGACTCTTAATTTCCCACTTAAAGATCTTCGATTTTACTTTCCTTTTGAAGTGGGAGTCTTAGCGCCAGTTAGAACGGGATAAATAGGAATAATGACTTTCACGTAAATGTAAAAATCTAAAGCACCAATTCCTTATTGGACACCCTCTACTTTTTATAGCTTCGCTTTTTGATAAACAAGCTGACCACCCATATATGTTTCCTCTACTATCATTTGATGAATGGTAGCTGGGTCGATTTCAAATATATCTTCATCCAACACAATGAAATCAGCATGATACCCTTCTTTTAATTGTCCGATAGCTGGTATTCGTGTGACTTTCTGAGCTACTTCTGTATATAAGTGTATAGCTGTTTGTACATCAATACACTCATCATGCCCAAGATTTGTACCATCATAAGCATTCCGAGTTACAGCCGCTTGAATGGCTACGAATGGATTAACTGGATCAGACCAAGCTGTCGCAGGTGCGTCTGATGAGAAAGCGACTTGCACTCCTTCACTTAACAATGATTGAACAGGATATGCCTTCTGTGTCCTCTCTAATCCAATATTTATTAAATAAGACTCTATTTCTGCAAACTGAAAAATCGGCTGTGTCACCACTGCTATGTTTGCTTCTTTTACCCTTTTTATAGCCTTATCAGTAGGTAGAGCAAAATGCTCAATTCTGATAGAAGGCCCTTCTTCTAACCAACTTTTCGTCTGGAGAAATATATCAATAATCAAATCAATTGCCTGATCACCCATCGCGTGGATTACAAGCTGAATATGATTTTCCTTAGCCGCTTCAGCAGCCTCTAACAATTCTTGCCTAGTTACCATTTGAATTCCACAATTCTCGCCTGTTCCTATATAGGAATCACGTACCCATGCGGTTTGCCCCGACACACTACCATCAGAAAATAATTTAATACCTCCAATGTGAATACGATTATCTCGATTTAATTTATCTAAAGAAATAACAGGATTATCATTGATTTGATTCCATATGTAATACAGTACCGTACGTTGAATCCAACCATTTTCTTTCGCTTGTTCAAATATATTCATATAATCAATCGGCTGTTTAAGTGCCATCAATTCTGTAATCGCTGTAATACCTTTCGATAATAAAACCTTACTTAATTCAACGAGAGCAGCAGCTTCTTCCTCCAATGTTTTTTTAGGCATAATATCTCTTACAAGTTCTTTTGCATTTTCTCTTAAGATACCTGTTGGTTCCCCATCTTTATCACGATCTATTTTTCCACCAAGAGGATCGACGGTATCTTTCGTAATACCAGCTAACTCTAATGCTTTACTATTCACTGATATGATATGTTCACATGATCGTCGGATTACAACAGGAATATCGCTTACAGCTGCATCTATATCCCATCGAGTTGGTGCTCGACCTTCTTTAAGTTTACCCTCATCATAGCCCCAACCTTCAATCCACTCACCTTGTTTTATTTCAAATGACTTCTTATGTATTTGTTCTTTCATTTCTTCTATAGAATTCACGAGTGGTTTTGTACAAGCAACTTGCTTCATACAATTGGCCAAAAGAATTGGATGACAATGTGCATCAATAAAGCCCGGAAGAACTGTTCTTCCCTTTAAATCAATAATTTGTTTGGATGAAGTATCATTTAATTCTTGCTGTTCACCAATCCACTTAATCTTTCCACCTTCTACGATCATCGCACTTGCATATGGTTGTTCCATGTTTGAAGTAAAGATCTTTCCATTTGTAAAAATAATTTGTTTATTATTTTTAGTAAGCATCTTTCTTTCCCCTTCTTATTAAAAAGATTATTTAGAGATAGTTTTCTTAAGAAACATAACTTATACACAATACCCTTTTAACATAACAATAAAGCAATGCGCTTTTTATTTCCTATTATACTCGCCTTTACTTCAAGGATAAAAATGAATATTTATAGTATTTTTGTCTATACAACGTAAAACGTCTACACATAGCATATTGAGGAATACCTCTGAACGCTAGGTTACTTCATTATGCCATGAGCCATGAATAATAAAAATTATAGGTATTCCTTTATTATTGATCTTTCGCTAATGTAAGAAAGGAGAAGTAAGCATGATGCAAACGAAGCAATCGACAGGAGTCTCGCACACTGGATACCATCGTATATTAAAACAGATTGAACTCCTAGAAACATCATTAAATGAGCTATTAAATCGCTTAACAGCATTTCAATCCTATTTACAAACATATGAACCCGATCTATCTAAAAGTGCATTGAATAAAATAAAAAGACAAACCACTGTTGCTGAAGATATTATGTATGAGGTTTTATATGATGTAGCTAAAATTCAATCTTTATCACCAAAGTATTTATCAGATTTTGATCATAAAAAAGCCCTTCAATTAGCTAGGCAAGTGGAAAGTCAAGAAAATACATTAAATCAAATTTCAAAACATTTCAATAATCTTCACAATATAATGCGAGAGCATTCTTATCGTCAAAGAAAAAGACGCTCTGACATGGAAAGTGGAAAGCTACAAAATAAAATATTATTAGAATTAAAAAGAATTCAGTACCTTCCCATCTCTCCAAAATCATCATCTAACATTACTGAAAATCATGGAATAAACCTAGACTTAGATATAGAGACGTTAACAAAAATAGTACTGTTTTTATCTAATTTTTTCAGTATAAGACAGAACGGTAAAGCTAAACAGGATAATGATTCTTCAGATCGTTTAGATATAAACTTAGATGCTGAAACTCTAACAACGATTACAACATTTTTATCCAATTTATTTGATAGCACCCAAAATGAAGATCAGCGAATTGGGCTATTTGGTATGTTGGATTTGAACTTGGATGAAAATGATTATTCATCTATTGAAAAGCTCTTATCACATTACTTTAATAATACAAATGATGGTGATGCTCAAGAAAAAAAGTTTGATTTCAATCTTGACGCTAATAGCATTGAAACACTCGCTAAAACATTTTCTCATTTATTTAAAAACATGAAAGATCCTAATCAAGGGCCACTAGAAGGCTTGTTGGACATCAAACTGGATGCAAAAAGTTTAAAATCCATCACAACGTTTTTACCATATTTTTTCAACAAAACGAATGAAGAGAATCAAAGTAATAATCTATTTAAAATGTTTGAAATTAACCAATTATCAAGCATCACTACATTCATATCTAACATATTTAACAATAGTACTAACGAAGAGAAAGAAAGCGATGGACTGTTTAATATGTTTAACCTGAATTTAGATGCAGAAACGTTAACAAAAGTTGCTCCAAAAATATTTAATATATTTAGTCAGCTTAATAGTGATAGCTCATCAGATGAGGAAGAAGAATTGCAAATAATCGACTCACAATAATAATAAATCATTAGTTTAATATAACGAATCATACTACTATCCGAGAAAAGCAGTGAACTTCTAACGAAGAAACTATTCACTGCTTTTTAAAGTTATACTTCTAACTTTACTCAGTTGAAACGAAGTCACTTATTACTGACTATTTATTAATATTTGTTGTAGCTGCACCCGATAATAATCAATAAAATAAACAATACGATATAAAATACAAATCCACTTCCACCATAACCAGATCCACCACAATAACCTTGTGACATTTTCAACACTCCTATTTCTTTTGTCCCATTAGCCTTTCACAAAATTAAGATATTCTCGAAAACAAAATTTGTTTAGGACAAACATATAAGGAGCTTAGCGGAATTATATATTTGAGTTTATAACCTACTTAAACCATAAAAAATAAAACAAGCAAAGTTAGCCCAAGGTAATCTTTATCTACTGCCTAGCCTATTTATGAGGCTACAATTACATTCCAATGACTAAACTCACGCTCGAAAATGTAGTAGTGTATTGTACAAATTTATTGTTATACAGATCAACCGTCAAGATTTCTAAAAATTTTTTCTATTTTGCATTGACAATGATATTGATAATCATTATCATTTATAAGTGAAGATGATTATCAATTAAACAGCCCAAGGGGGACCAAATGAAAAAAGGAATTATCATACATATACTTCTAGCTTTACTCGTGGTATCTGGATGTTCTCAAAAAACCAGTGTAGAAACGAAAAAAGCAGATTCTAAAACAGAAGCTACAGCTAAGTCTACTGAAATAACAATTACTGACTTTGCTGATCGAAAAGTTACATTTGATAAAGCACCAAGTAATGTCGTTGCGTTGAGCAACGGTGATATGGATATCATTTATGCATTAGGGGGTAAATTGGTTGGTAGACCAACCGCACACGGCAAAAATGCTACTCCTGATCTCCAAGCTGTTGAACAAGTAGGATCTTCACATGAATTCGATTTAGAGAAAATCGCTAATTTGAAAGCAGACGTAGTACTAGGAAGCAATCCTATGAATTTGAAGGATGTAGCTGCGGTAGAAGGAATTGGCTCAAAGATGATACTTACTAATGCAAATTCTATCAAAGATATACAAAAACAAATTCTATTATATGGAGATCTTCTTCAAAAACGTGAGAAAGCAGCAGAGCTAAACAAAAATATTGAGGAAAAGCTTGATGAAATATCTCAAAATCAACCGGGTGAAAAAGTCAGAGTATTATTAATTTATGGTGCACCTGGTACCTATCTAGCTGCCCTCCCTAACTCACTGAGTGGGAATATTCTTGAAACAGTTGGAGGAGAAAATATCGCAGCTGATTATCCAGCTCTTGATCAATACCCACAATATGCACAAATAAGTGCCGAAAGAATTATTGAATCAAATCCACAATATATTTTATTGATGGGTCACGGTAATCCAAAAGAAGTAAGAGAAGGATTTATGAAAGAAATGAAACAAAATGCAGCTTGGAATAATCTTGATGCAGTTAAAAACAATCGTGTAGAAGTACTACCATCAAATCTATTTGGAACAAATCCAGGAACACAAGTAACGGAAGCCATTGACCTATTAGACGGGTTATTGAAATCCGCGAAGCAATAACGATGAATATTCAGCAAAGAACTATAAGAAGAAAATGGGGCATCATCATTACTCCCATTCTGCTTCTAATCGTATCGTTCTATGGAATTACGTATGGTTCGGTTTCAATATCATTATCTGAAATTTGGGACGTATTCACAACAAAACAACAAGCTGTTCACGAAACGATCATTCTTAATTTAAGACTTCCAAGAGTATTGATTGGTTTGTTAGTCGGAGCATGCCTAGCTGTTTCAGGTGCATTACTTCAAGGTGTTATGAGGAATCCTCTTGCAGACCCCGGTATTATTGGTGTCACAACAGGAGGTGGTTTAGCAGCCAGCATCACCATGATTATGCTTCCGCAATTTTCTTATTTGCTACCTGTTGCTGCTTTTATTGGCGCATTGCTAACTTCACTTGTTATATATGCATTAGCTTGGGACAAAGGCGCTTCACCGTTGAAAATTATACTAGCAGGTGTCGCCATCAATGCCCTGTTAGGTGCTGTCCAAAGTGGTGTCATGGTCATTTACAGTGACCGAGTTCAGTCTATTTTACCTTGGTTAGCCGGTGGTCTAAACGGAAGAAGCTGGTATCACTTTGAGTTTATGGCGCCATATGCACTAGCTGGTCTCATACTTTCACTATTCGCTATTAAACCCGCTAACTTGTTGCTCTTAGGTGATGATTCTGCAAAACTTCTTGGTCAAAAAGTAGAATTACAACGTTTACTCATTATCTTATTAGCTTCTCTGTTAGCAGGCACAGCCGTTAGCGTTGCTGGACTAATTGGCTTCGTTGGTTTAGTTGTACCACATGTGATTCGACTCTTAATAGGCGATGATTATCGCTACTTAATTCCTCTCTCAGCAGTTGGAGGTGCGATTTTAGTTGTATTTGCTGATACAATTGCTCGATCTTGGTTCGATCCAATCGAACTTCCAGTGGGTATATTACTAGCAGGATTAGGAGCACCGTTCTTTTTAACTTTATTAAAGCAACGGAGGTTAATTTAATGATAGCAGTTGAAGCGAGAAATATTGCCCATCATGTTGGCGAGTTTGCCTTACAAGATATCAACCTTACGTTTCCAAAAGGACAAGTGACAGCCATTGTTGGACCTAATGGTTCTGGTAAGTCTACTTTCTTAAAAATAGTGGCGCAGCTTCTATCCATTCATGAAGGTGATGTTTTTATTCATAATAAAGCTAGCCGGCACTATAAACAAAAAGAATTTGCTCGCGTTCTATCGATGCTTCCACAATCTAAACAATCGCTTCCTGATTTAACAGTAGAAGAATTGATTTCTTTTGGTCGCTATCCCTATAAAGGTATATTTCAACAGAAATCAAGCGCAAATGACAAAGAGATTATACAGTGGGCGATGAACATTACTGGAACAGTGAAACATCAAGAGAGAATGTTCCACCAACTATCTGGAGGAGAACAGCAAAAGGTTCGTATTGCCATAGCTTTAGCACAACAAACAGATATTATTTTACTTGATGAACCAACAACATTTCTCGATCTTTCTCATCAACTTGATGTTATGGAAATGCTACAGGAAATCAATTTGGAATATGGAATAACCATCGTAATGGTATTGCACGACCTACAACAAGCCGCTACGTATTGTCACAATATGATTGCTATGAAACAAGGCCGTGTAGCTCAAGTAGGTCAGCCAAAACAAATTCTAACATCACAGTTTCTAAAAGACGTCTACGAAATTGAAGCATGTATTAAGTTCGAAGATGATTTTCCAATTATTATTCCAAAACGAAAAGGTGGAGATAAATATGATTATCGTAACAAACAAGTCCAAACTCATTAAAGGAGAAGGACCAACATTAGTCAACCGATTTAATAAAGTTGGTAGAGTAGAAACGATGAAGGGGTTTATCAACCTCGAAGTCCTTCTCACGCAAAACACTGCGGAATATGATGAAGTCACCATCTTAACAAGATGGGAATCAAAAGCTGACTTCCAGGCATGGATGAAGAGTAGCTCGTTTAAAGCTGCTCACGCTAAAGATACCATCCCTGAATTTATAATTGAAAACAAGATTACTTTTTATGATGTAAAAATTATAAGAGAAGCGATCCATACGAATCATTCGTATTCAAATGTGATTGCACATTAATTATTGCCCCCCTATTTCCCTTAATATAGATTGTAAAGCCACTATTCATTTATCCCGTGAATAGTGGCTTTACTGCTACTGCAACTTATTTTTCAACTGTTTAATCCGTTCTGAAAATTCCGGTTCTTCGTGAATAAATTTAAATTCCTCACTTTGTAATACCGTAACAAACATATCTAAAACAGGTAAAGTAAATTGGCCTTTCTGCTCTTCTTCCAATTCATCTAAAAACCAAACATCTTTCACACCTATTGTCATTGCTGTATTTTTATTTTCTATCAAATCAACCATATTACGAAGCGCTGACAAGCATTTCTCCTTTTGTTGATGCTTTGCATAAATTTGCACCAAACTAAGTTGATTACTCATCAACATATTCTTGCCTAAGCCTTCTTGTTCAAAAACCTGGCCAATTCTTGAAGAAAGGCCAATATACCGTTCTGCTAAAGATAGATCGTCTTCTTCATAGGTATGTGCAAGACTAGTAATTGTAGCGTCTAAATCAGTTATTTGTTCAACTAATTGCTTTTGCAATAATACTCTTGCATCCCTTTGCTTACCTGCTTGCTGATAAATATTTGCCATCAACGTTGATGGATTATACTCTGGCATTCTTATTCTTTTTAGCATCTCTAACGATTGGTCGTGCTTTTCAAATACTAAGTATCCAATGCTTAATTGGATGATAGATGCCTCTACAAGCATTATATCGTTACAATTTTCAATAATTTCTTCAAAAATGGAATTGGTCCTTTCAATTATGCCCTTTGTTCGTTCTTCATCATTGGCTAAACTTGAATACGTATTCACTAAAATGGATAAAGAGAACTTTAAGTTATAATTTGGATGATATCTCTTCATATATGAAAAGCACTGTGCAATGCCTTCTTCAAATTGACCATTAATAAATAATTGCTCACACTCTTGATAAATCTTCTTTACCTTATCCTCTGAAATGGTGGTGTTATAGTTTAGCAATTCATCAATTGTAATGTTAAAAAAACTAGCTAAATTTGGAAGTAATGTAATATCTGGATAAGAAGCACTACTTTCCCATTTCGAAACGGCTGCTGTAGATACGCCCATGAAGTTTGCTAACTGTTCTTGTGTTAATTTCTTCTCTTTTCGTAATCGACTTATAACCTCTCCTATTTGTAAACGCTCCATATTAACAACCACTCCCAATAATTTCAATTTATAACTTCATCTTAAGCATAAAGAATCCCTACACTTTGCACAATGGAGTGAAAGTATAGGGATTCTCCTTAAATATTAACTATTGGTTAAAAAATGAAGCCTGGCTACAAGAAAGTATTTAACGTACTACTTTACATTAGCTATTGAATCGATTGTAGAAGCTGTTTCATTTCTTTTAACTGAGCTTGTTGAACTGTAATGATTTTTTGTGCGATCGCTTTTACTTCTTCATTATTGGTATAGTTTAAGATGTTTGAAGCCATATTAATGGCGCCTTCATGATGAGGTATCATTTCTGTTAAGAAATCTTTATCAATGTTACCTGTAGACTCAGCACTCTCCATTGCTTCCATCATCTGTTTATGAGCCGCGTTATACCCTTTTAAATACTCTGCTTCCTTAGTCTTATCAACTTGTGGGTTCTTCTTCAATTTTGCTAACAAAGCTTCCATTTGAGCAATATCTTCTAGCTGCTCTTGTACGATTGCCATAGCGAGCTTTTTCACTTGCTTATTGCTTCCGTATTTTAGCACGTTCTCAGCCATAGATACCGCAGCTTCGTGATGAGGTATCATTTCATATAAAAAATCTAACGAAGGATCACCTGTTTTCGGTACACGATCCATCTTTTCCTTCATAACTTGAAGAATGCTTTTATGATTATCAATATATGCTTGTTCCTTTTCACTTAATTCCGCATACGCTTGCACACTGAATAAGCAAATTATCAAAGTAAGCAAACCTGTAAAAATCTTGCGGATACCACTATTCAACAATATTTTTCCCTCCTAAACATAATCTTCATTTTATTATGTTAGAAGAGTGTTATTTCTATACGAATATTTATCGAATTCTAACTGATATGATGACTTGCACTTCAAAATACAGCTCTTATTTCTTAGCAATATAAACTTTTAATAATTTTCCCTTTATGGTCGTTCTTTTCATAGCATGTAACACAATATCGCCTTTGCCATTTAATATCTCAACAAAAGATGCCTGTTCTTGGATGGTGATAATTCCTATATCATCCGCTGTTACGCCAGGTATTTTAGCAATTGTACCAACAAAATCCACCGCTCTTATTTTCTTTTTCTTACCACCATTGAAATAAAGCTTTGTAATATCTTTATTTAATTCTTCACTTTTCAAGTGTTTAACATCAGGCATTTGTTTCATTTTCTCAATGAAAGTAGGTTTAGCTTGGTCTACTTCTGTTTTAGTGGGAGCCGTTTTTCTTGATATGTTGAAGCCAATATAGTTTTCGACTTGAGCAACTAATTCATTTTCTGAAGGTGTGATCAAGGAAATAGCTATTCCTTTATTCCCAGCACGACCAGTTCTGCCTGTACGGTGAACATAGCTCTCCTTCTCTACGGGAAAATCATAATTGAAGATGTGTGTAATATTGTCTATATCAATACCTCTTGCAGCCACATCAGTAGCGACTAAATAGCGGAAGGCCCCTTTTCTGAAATCATCCATCACCGCAAAGCGATCTTCCTGATACATCCCACCATGCAGTTGATCACAATCGTAATTTAACACATCCAATTCTTCATACAATTCCTTCACACGCTCTTGCGTACGACAGAAAATAATGGCGCTATCAGGGTTTTCAAGGATAGTAAGATCACGAAGCAATGCTAGTTTCTCATCTTCTTCAACAGTATAAAGAACATGGTTAATATTCTCCGTCGTTAATCCTTTTGCTTTTATTTCAATGTAAGTTGGTTCATTCATATAAGAAGAGCAAAGACGCTCAACATCCTCTGGTAAAGTTGCAGAGAATAATGCTGTCATTCTCTCCTTAGGAAGCTGTTCGATAATAGCAGAAACTTGATCAATAAAACCCATATTAAGCATTTCATCACTTTCATCAATTACTAAATATTTTAAAGCCTCTACTTGAAGTGTGCCTTTCTCAATATGATCAAGAACTCGCCCTGGCGTTCCCACCACTACATGTGTTTTTTGTTTTAAATCTAATTTTTGTTTCGCAAATGATTGTTTTCCGTAAATTGCGGCTGCCTTAATTCGTTTGAATCTACCAATATTCGTAAAATCTTCTTTTACTTGAGCTGCGAGCTCTCTCGTTGGTGTTAATACTAAAGCTTGCGGTTTATTCTCTAACCAATCTATCATTTCGCAAATAGGGATTGCATAAGATGCAGTCTTACCACTCCCCGTTTGTGATTTAACTACATGATCTTGTTGTTTTAAGGCAACCGGTATTACTTTGCTTTGTACCTCAGTTGGCTCTTTGTATTGTAAACTTTCTAATGCTCTCAATATTTCCTTGCTCAATGGAAATGAATGAAAAGTAATTGTGCTCATGTTTAACCTCATTTATGTGATTTAATATTTTTATTTCGTTCTCGACTAAGCATAACACGTAAAACTATCAAAACTATTCCCCCGGAAATAAAATTTTCATTTTGTTATATGCTCTAACTCCGTTAAAAAAGATGCCCTTCAAAAATTGTGAACATCTCCTCCTATTCACCTTATGCAAGTTTACAAACATCCACCCACTTCTCTGCTTTTGAATAGGTTTGCAATTCATCACAAGTCAGTTCAATAGCGGAATTGCTACTTCCGCAGGCTGGAAATAACGTATCAAAACGCTTCATTGATTCATCCAAATAGACACGTAAATCACGCTTTAAGCCAAAAGGACAAACACCTCCGACAGCGTGTCCAGTAAACTCTAATACTTCATCCGGATTTAACATCTTTGCCTTATTGCCAAATTCATCTTTATATTTCTTGTTATCAATCTTAGTATCACCTGCTGTTACAACTAAAATAGCACTATCACCATCTTTAAAAGACAGCGTCTTAGCAATTCTAGCAGGAATTACTTCTAGCACCATAGCAGCAAGTTCAACTGTCGCACTTGATTGGTTAAATTCACGAATTTGATCTTGTAAATGAAATTGTTTAAAGTATTCTCTTACATTTTCAATTGCCATTAACCTTTTCATTCCTTTCTTTCATTACCGTATTAACTAAAGATATATGTAAAAATTATACAACAAGAAGAAACGAATGCAAAAAAACTAATTTCTTCTCTAGTAGAGAACCATTACTCTTCCTAATACTCCTTGATTAGAAAAAATTTATAACTACTATTTTTATCTGAACCACCAATAAAGTAAGCGTTTACTATTAGAAATTTTAAATTTTTTTGTATTGACAAAACGAAAATACCGAAGTATTATTCAAATTACTTAAAAAACTTTATAAAAAATAACTTATCCAGAGCGACCGAGGGACTAGGCCCTATGACGTCCGGCAACCCCCAATTTGGGAAGGTGCCAATTCCTGCAGAATGATTTTCATTCTGAAAGATAAGTCGAGATAAAGATATTGTTTCGATGCTTCTTTCAGTTGAAAGGAGCATTTTTTTATTAAAAAAATAGCAACGTGTAAAATCGCACCGGCCCTTTTTGGAGCGGGTGACCCCGCTTAAGAAAAAAGGAGAATATGACATGATTAATATTCAAAATGTTTCGAAGATTTATAAAACAAAGAAAAAAGAGGTAAAAGGAGTCGATGATGTTTCACTAACGATTGAAAAAGGAGACATATACGGAATTGTGGGTTACTCAGGTGCAGGTAAGAGTTCTTTATTACGTTGTATGAATTTATTGGAACGACCAACTTCTGGAACGATTACTGTAGATGGAATTGATTTAACATCCTTAAACTCTCATAAATTAAGACTAGCACGATTAAAAATCGGTATGATCTTTCAACACTTCTACTTAATTAGTCAAATGACCGTGTTCGAGAACATTGCCTTTTCATTAAAAGCAGCTAGAGTTCCTTCTAATGAAATAAATGCTCGTGTGGAAAGTTTACTAGAAATGGTCGGTTTGGCTGATAAGCGCGATGTATATCCAGCCCAACTAAGTGGTGGTCAAAAACAACGTGTAGGAATTGCAAGGGCGCTTGCCAATGATCCAACAGTCTTGCTGTGTGACGAAGCAACTTCGGCTCTTGATCCGACAACAACAAAGTCCATATTAAATCTATTAAAGAAAATAAATAAAGAACTCAATATAACAATCGTATTGATTACCCATGAAATGAACGTAGTGAAGGAAATCTGCAATCGAATGGCTATTATGCAAGATGGAAGAGTCATAGAAGAAGGTTCTGTATACGAGGTATTCGCTAACCCTCAAGCAGCTTTAACGAAGGAATTCATCGAAAGTGTTGTTTCTTTCGATGTTCCAGAAGTTATTCTCAATGAATGTAGAGGAACGATTGTAAAGATTATCTTCAAAGGAACGATTGCAGGAGAAGGCATTATATCTGATACCTTGCAGCAATTTAATGTAAAAGGTAACTTCCTGCATGGTTCGATTGAATATATTCAAGATTTACCTTTAGGCATTTTCATAATGGAACTTAAAGGTAACGAAATAGAAAATGCGCTTCAGTATATTCAAACACGACAAGCGCAAGTGGAGGTGTTACGTAATGGGCTTTGATTTCGCTCATCTAATTGAACTAGTCCCAGATATCAATAAAGCGTTCGGTGAAACCATTTATATGATTGCCCTATCATCTGTAATTGCAGTCATACTCGGTCTACCAATAGGTGTTCTTCTCTACATAACCGATAAAGGGTTGTTTTGGGAAAACCGTGTTTTTCAAAATATCTTAAGCTTTCTAGTCAATTTAATTCGCTCTATTCCATTTATCATATTACTAGTTGCTTTAATTCCATTAACAGAGTTTCTAGTACGTGACACAATTGGACCAACTGCTGCGAGTGTTTCTTTAACAGTGGCTGCCATTCCATTCTTTGCTCGTATTGTGGAAACATCACTTCGAGAAATTGATAAAGGTGTTATAGAAGCTGCCATCGCAGCTGGTGCAACACCATGGATGATTATTAAAGATGTGCTATTACTAGAAGCACGATCTAGCATTATATCAGGTGTTACATTGACATTAATCAGTTTAGTAGGATTCTCTGCTATGGCTGGTGTTGTTGGTGGAGGCGGAATCGGGGACTTAGCGATTCGATTTGGTTATTACCGCTACGATAATACGATAATGATTTCAACTGTTGTTATATTAATTATTTTAGTCCAGTTAATTCAGCTACTTGGCGATTTTATCTCCAAAGCTGTTGATAAAAGATAAAGAAAGTAGGAGACATTCATGAAGAAATGGTACAAAGGCTTTATATTATTACTAGCTATTTTAACAGTTACAGCCCTAGCGGCTTGCGGAAGTGACGATGCATCAAGTGATGGTGCAGAGAAAGATAAGAAAGAAATTAAGTTTGGTGCAACTGCCGGACCATACAGTGACATGGTTAAAGAAGCCATCATTCCTGGCCTGGAAGAAAAAGGCTATATAGTAAAAATCGTTGAATTCAGTGATTATGTTCAACCAAACAAAGCATTAGATAAAGGTGATATTGACGCGAACCTTTTCCAACATAGCATTTACTTAGAAAATTTCATTAAGGAAAACAAAGTAGATTTAGCAGGTCTTATTACAGTTCCTACTGCACCAATGGGTATTTACTCTAACAAATTTAAATCATTAGATGAAATTAAAGATGGCGCGACAATTACAATTCCAAATGATCCGACAAACGCTGCACGTGCATTTACAACATTACAAGATCAAGGCTTAATCAAGATTGATGAAAAAGCAGATATACTAACTGTTTCAGAAAAAGACGTTGTAGAAAACAAGAAAAACTTAAAATTCCAACCTATCGAAGCTGGTCAACTCCCTCGTTCAATTGATAGTGCTGACTTAACTGCTGTTCCTGGTAACTTTGCATTAGCAGCAAAATTCGACTTACTAACTGCATTAGCTCTTGAAAACATGCTTGACCCATTCCGTAATATCATAGCAATCCAAGAGAAAAACAAAGATGCTCAATTTGCTAAAGATATTAAAGAAATAGTAGAATCAGATGCTTTCGAAAAAGTTATCGATGAAAAATTTGAAGGCTTTGGAAAACCTGAATGGATGAAGAAGTAAGAAAAAGATCTAGAAAAGAGTGATGAATATGGAGACTTTTTCAGTTCATGGAGCACCTAGTGAATACATCTTACAAGAAGGAATATTGAACGAATTAGAAGCTAAGCTAAAAGAGCGTGGTTTTCAAAAAGTCTTGATTGTTCAAGGACAGAAGTCATGGCAAGCTGCTATGTCTTTCTTTCCGAAATTCACTAGCGTGTCCTATCAAACTTACATATATAGTGGTGAATGTTCATTAGGTCAGATTGATTTCATTGCCGCATTAGTGAAAGAAAATGGATTTGATGCAGTAATTGGTATAGGTGGTGGAAAAATACTCGATCTAGTCAAAGCTGCTTGTCACGTTTCCCATAAACCATCCGTTCTGATTCCAACGCTAGCATCTAACTGTTCGCCATGGACACCCATTAGTGTCATTTATGATGATCTAGGCACCTTTATTCGATTTGATATTTATCCAACAAGCCCAAGTCTCGTACTTGTTGAACCACGCATTTTGCTACAGGCACCTGTCGACCTTCTCATTGCCGGCATTGGCGATACTCTTGCCAAGTGGTATGAAGCAGATGTACAAATGGCTGGTATTACCAATAAACCTGTAGCATTGCAAATTTCGCATTACGTAGCAAAACAGTGTAAAGATGTAATTATTCAACATGCAAAAGGAGCTATTGAAGCTACGAAAACTGGTATGCTAAACGATGATTTCATCAAAATTACAGAAACGATTATCATGTTAGCCGGCATGGTTGGTGGATTTGGTGATTACTACGGTCGAATCGCAGGGGCACATTCCATTCACAATGGATTGACTATTTTAGAAGATACACATCATGCCTTACATGGTGAGAAAGTGGCATACGGTATACTTGTTCAACTTATATTGGAGAATAAGTGGTCTGAAATTGAGCAGCTATTACCTGTTTATTATGAACTTGGATTACCATGCTCTCTTCACGATTTAGGTGTAACTACTATTAATGAACAAGTCATTGCAAATGTGGCAGACAAAGCCACATCGCCAAATGAGTCTATTCATGTTATGCCGATTGGAACGATTACCAAAGAGCATGTATCAGAAGCAATAACAGCTCTAGAAACCAAACTGGCTATAAATTAAAGAAAAAAAGCTTATCAAAAGACAAACGTCACTTGATAAGCTTTTTTCAATAATAGCTCTATACATAAAAAGTCATTCCATTCATATCTTCTTACTATATCCTCTGTCATCCTATCAACGTTTGCTATAAGATAGAACTAACACTATTTTTGGAGGTTAATATGAATCCACTTACAAAGCATTTAATTGTCATCTCATTCGATTGTCTTTCATCATTAGATTTTTCACGCTTGGAACAACTACCTAACTTTCAAAAACTGTTACAGAAAGCCTCCTATTGTAAGAATGTAGAAACCATCTACCCTTCTGTTACTTATCCTTGTCACGCTACCATTGTAACCGGTAATTTTCCCAAACGTCATAGAATCATAAATAATACACTTCTTCAGCCAGGTAGACCATCACCCGATTGGTACTGGCATCGCAAACATATACAAGGAACAACTTTATACGATGAAGCCAAAAAAGCTGGCATGACAACCGCAGCGCTACTTTGGCCAGTTACAGCAAGGGCGAATATTGATTATAATCTTCCAGAGATTTTTCCAAATCGGCCTTGGCATAACCAAGTTGCTGTTTCATTATGGAATGGAAGCCCACTCTATCTGATTGATTTAGAGAGAAGATTTGGACATATTCGTAATGGTCTCAAACAGCCAGAACTTGATGATTTTGTGTTGGCATCTTCAATTCATACCATTAAAACTAAGAAACCAAACTTGATGCTTATCCATTTCGTGGATCTTGATTCACAACGTCACTATCATGGCTTTGATTCCAAACAAGCACATGATGCTATCAAGCGCCATGATGAACGTCTAGGACAAATTATACAAGCATTGAAAGATAGTAATATATATGACCAATCCACAATCATTGCCTTGGGAGACCATAGTTCCCTTGACGAATCAAAGGTTATTAAACTAAATGTGCTTCTTCAACAACATGGATTGATCACAACAAATGATCAAGGAAAAGTCACAGATTGGAAAGCTTACTGCAAAAGCTGTGATGGTTCTGCTTATATTTATGTAAAAGATGATAAAGATACCAAAACAAAAGCAGCTGTAACGAAGTTAATTCACGATTTGGTTGAAGATGAATCAAATGGAATCGAAAGGATATTGACGAGTGAAGAGGCTGAAGATAGAGGAGCTGATCAACAATCATTTCTCATGCTAGAAGCTCTTCTCGGCTATTATTTCTCTGAACAACTTCAAGGTAATTATATAGATGTGATTACTGAAGACGATGTCATTCAAAAAAAATATACCAAGGCTTGTCACGGTTATAGTCCAGAAAAAGCCGATTATTCAACCGTCTTTATTGCATCGGGTAAAGGTATTCAACCAAATAAAGTCATTCCAACTATGCATTTGACAGATGAAGGACCTACACTTGCTCGTTTACTCGGTTTAAACTTAGGTCAAACCGATGGAAGAGCAATCGATGAAATATTAACTTTGTAAAATTATTTTAAAGTTTCTGAACTAATATGCTACCATACTAGTTTTCTTGTACAATAAAGTGAAACTTTAATCGGGTTCTTACTGGTGCTTAATCTCCCACTTAATCGTCTTCGCTTTTACTCTCGTTTTGAAGTGGGAGTCCTAGCGCCAGTTAGAACGGGATAAAAGTGTATAAATTTTCTAGAGAGGAGCTTATCGATGAAGCATTTTACAAAAGAAGAAAATAGTTGGGTATTCTATGATTGGGGTAACTCTGCGTATTCAATTATCATTACTACCGCAGTGTTTCCCCTCTTCTTTAAAGCTTCAGCAACAGAAGCAGGTATTAGCCCTGCTACATCAACGGCTTACTTAGGTTATACAATTGCCATCTCTACCTTTATATTAGCCATACTTGGACCTGTGTTAGGTACTATTGCAGACTACCAAGATTTCAAGAAAAAATTCTTTTCATTCTTTTTTACAATAGGTATAGCAAGCACTGCTTTACTCGCTTTTATTCCATATGAAAATTGGATGCTATTATTAATCTGTTATACATTAACAGCCATCGGATTCGCAGGTGCTAACGTTTTCTACGATGCCTTTCTCATCGATGTCACATCTGAGAACCGAATGAACAAGATTTCATCCAGAGGGTATAGCTTTGGTTACATTGGTAGCACTATTCCCTTCCTCCTTAGCATTATCATTATTATTCTTGCTCAAAGTAACGTAATCCCCCTTTCATTAACAATAGCTAGTAAAATTTCCTTTCTAATTACCGCTCTTTGGTGGGGATTATTCTCTGTTCCATTGTTTCGAAATGTATCACAACGCTATTATATCGAACGCGAACCAAAGCCTATCATTAATAGCTTTAAACGACTAGGTCAAACGTTCAAAGATATTCGAAAATACCGTGCATTATTTCTCTTCTTAATTGCTTATTTTTTCTACATTGATGGTGTCGGCACCATTATTGCCATGTCTACTGCATATGGCTCCGATTTAGGTCTTAGCGCCACACACCTATTAATTGTTTTGTTCGTTACTCAAGTTGTAGCCGCTCCTTTTGCCATTCTTTACGGAAGGTTAGCAGAGAAATTCACTGGAAAAACCATGCTATATGTAGGTATCTCTATCTATATTATTGTTTGTATCTATGCATTATTTTTAAAAACTACCTTAGATTTCTGGATTTTAGCTATGCTTGTTGCTACATCTCAAGGTGGTATTCAAGCTTTAAGTCGTGCCTATTATGCAAAGCTTGTACCGAGAGAGAAATCAGCCGAATTCTTCGGGTTTTATGCGATTTTCGGTAAGTTCGCTTCCATCATGGGACCCTTACTAGTTGCATTAGCAGCTCAATTTACGGGTAACTCAGCGAATGGCGTTTTTAGTCTGATTGTTCTGTTCGTCATCGGAATAATCGTTTTGGCTTTTGTACCTGAACCGAACAAGGAAGATAAAGCCATTCAAGCTGATTTAAACTAAAGAGTCATTAAAAGAGGCTGTCCAATAAGTGTTATTTACTGTATTTGTTTGATGGGAAAGTAATTCTTTTATTTTTAAGAAGACACATGGGTTTTATCTAGACCGAAAGCGCCAAATATAGGTGTTCTAACATAACAGCCGAGTTTATCTATTTCACGTAAACTACTTCGGAG
>NZ_JBALMO010000124.1:0-4772 GCF_036963345.1 Bacillus sp. JJ722 | reverse complement strand
ACTTTTCGAACAGCCCCTCATAAAGTATGTCACCCAATCGTTATATATGTCTTGCAATAGCCTCCTTGGGAAGCTCGCCTTTGATCGATAAATAATAATGCCTAATTGGTCTTAACTCATCATCTAATTCGTACACTAACGGTGTTCCTGTTGGAATATTAAGACTAGCAACACCATCACTAGATAAGTCATCCAAGTACTGAACTAATGCTCGAATTGTATTTCCATGTGCAGATATGATTACTTTCTTATCTGCTTTCAATAACGGTACAATTTGTTCATTCCACTCCTCCAGCACACGCTTTTCTGTATCTGCTAGATTCTCCGTTAAAGGGATATCACTTTCCTTTAAACAATGATACTTATATTCATGCCCTGCATATCTTTCATCACTTTTGTTCAAAGCAGGAGGCCGAACATCCACCGATCTTCTCCATTCCTGGACTTGATCTTCGCCATACTTTTCTGTGGTTTCTTGTTTATTTAAGCCTTGTAGAGCACCATAATGTCGTTCATTCAATTTCCATGCTTTATGTACAGGAATCCACATTAAATCCATCTCATGCAAAACAATCCATAATGTCCTAATAGCGCGCTTCAATACAGAAGTGTAAGCTACATCGAATGTATAACCGTTCTCCTTTAATATTTCTCCCGCCTTTCTCGCTTCTTCTCTTCCATTATCTGATAAATCCACATCGGTCCAGCCTGTAAATCTATTCTCTAAATTCCAAAGACTTTGTCCATGTCGGATTAATACAATTTTTTTCATGAGCTCTCATCTCCAATCTCAAGCAAAATGATTACTACCCCTTTTTATTCCCAAATCTAGATAGAAACATTCTGTTAGATAAACCTGCTATATTTCGTCAAATTTTCAGAACTTATTTCTATCAATATTTATTCAAAATGCTTTATACTTTATTTGATTAATCACATTAGATTATGAATAGTCCCTACTACAAGGAGGTCCAAGTATGTACATTGTTACGAATCGAATTAAAGTCAAAAAAGGTATGGGTGCAATGATGGCTCCTAGATTCACAGCACCGGGTCCATTAGACACATTTAATGGTTTTGTAAAAGTTGAAGTATTATTAACACAAAATCTAACAGATTATGACGAATTAAGCGTAAATATGTATTGGGAAAATCTTGATAGTTTTACTGCATGGAGAAATAGTGATGCATTTAAAGCTGCTCACAAACAACCAGAACCAGGCTCAGAAGCCACTAAGAAAGAATCGCCGATCATTGTTAGCGAACTAATTACGTATGAAGTAGCATCAGTAAGAGAAAAAGCTTAATATAATTTAAAAAGTTAAGAAGGCTATCTTAAAAGTGATTATACATCACTTTTAAGACGCCTTTTTACGCTTTTTAGCCCTTCGTTATAGTTTGTTATTCTTGCTGAATATGTTGAAAATGCCTGTAATTGGCGCTTTTGAAAGAGATGAAATGCATGTGTCTCCCTATAAATGAGAACAATGACTTTCACGTAAATGTAAAAAATCTAAAGCACCATTACCTTATTCGACACCTTCTTCGTATATATTTTTATAGGAATTTTTGCACTTTCTTGCAATCTTATATTTTCTGATTATTTTATATAAACAAAAATTATAAAATTTTCTTACTATATGTAACCAAAATATGTTATCTTAATAATATATTAGTGCACTAAAGGATTAACATTATTTTGAATAAAGGGGATTTCTATTCAATGAAACGTATAGCTACTATTATTCTGACTATTACTGCTCTATTTGCAATCCTAGTGGGGTGTGGATCTAAATCCGAGGATAAAGAAGCAGATAAGTCATCTGAAGGTAAAGAGAAAATTGTAATCGGTATTGATGACAAGTTCGCTCCAATGGGATTTAGAGATGAGCAAAACAATATCGTAGGATTCGATATTGATTATGCAACAGCAGCCGCCGAGCATATGGGCGTAGAGGTTCAGTTCCAACCAATCGATTGGAAAACAAAAGAATCTGAATTAAGCAGTGGGCGTATCGATTTAATTTGGAATGGTTATACAATCAATGAGACACGTAAGAAACAAGTTCTATTTACAAAACCTTACTTAAAAAACACACAAGTTGTTGTAACATTAGCTGACTCAAAAATCAAAAAGCTTGATGATTTAGCAGGTAAAGAGGTTGGCCTTCAAGGACTTTCTTCTGCATTAGATGCTTTAAATGCAAATCCAATCAAAGATAAAATCAAAAAGGTCAATGAATTCGGTGATAATGTACTCGCTTTAAGCGATTTAAAATCAGGTCGTGTAGATGCAGTTGTAATTGACGAAGTTGTTATTAAATACTACATGTCAAAAGAAAAAGATACATTCAAATTACTGGATGAAGCGCTTGCCCCTGAAGAATACGGAGTTGGTGTGAAGAAAGGTAACGAAGAATTATTAAATAAACTTCAAGCTGCTCTTGATCAGTTGAATGAAGACGGCACAGCAGCAGAAATCTCTGAAAAATGGTTTGGTGAAAACAAAGTACTAAAGTAAACAGTAGACCTTACTATTAAAAACGCAAACAGGATTTCCTAGGGAAATTCTGTTTTGTTTTTGGGAGGAATCCTTTAATGACAGATTATCTTAATACTATGATTATACCGATGCTACAAGGAGCAAAGATGACCATTCTGTTGTTCATCATTGCCATTATAGTGTCCATTCCACTCGGCTTCCTGTTAACATTAGCTGTTCGAAGTCGTTTCAAGCCGCTATCTTGGCTCGCTCAAGCATATATCTACTTAATGCGTGGTACACCACTATTACTACAACTCCTTTTTATCTGTTTCGGATTGCCACTTATTCCTGGAATCGGAGAATATTTAGTTCTCGATCGTTTTGTTGCAGCATGCCTAGGCTTTATCCTTAATTACGCTGCTTACTTTGCTGAAATATTCCGTGGTGGTCTGTTGGCAATTGATAAAGGACAATATGAGGCATCTCATGTACTTGGTTTAAATAAATGGCAAACGACAACACGAATTGTTCTGCCACAAATGTTTCGGATTGCCTTACCTGCTGTTGCAAATGAATCGGTCACACTCGTTAAAGATACTGCATTACTATATGCCGTTGCTGTTCCAGAACTGTTACACTTTGCTCAAACAGCGGTTAACCGTGATTTTACCATTGTACCTTTCTTCATTGCAGGTATTATCTATCTACTAATTACACTTGTACTAACACTGTTCTTTAAATGGCTTGAAAAACGCTTCAAATTTGAATAAGAAGGAGTGATGAAAGTGGCGATTATTGAAGTTTCTAATCTTAAGAAATCATATGGTCAACTAGATGTACTCAAACAGATTTCTTTTGATGTAAATAAAAATGATGTAGTAGCAGTAATCGGTCCTTCAGGCTCTGGAAAAAGCACCATGCTTCGAAGCCTGATCCATCTCGAAGAAATAAATGGAGGTACCATCAGCGTAGATGGTGATTACCTTGTAAAAGATGGAAACTATTCTAAAGATGTTAAACAAATTACCGCCAAAATGGGAATGGTTTTTCAACACTTTAATCTCTTTCCTCATTTGACTGTAAAAGAAAATTTAGAGATTGCTCCCAAAATGTTAAAGAAAGAATCAAAGACTGCTATTCAACAGCGAAGTACAGATCTATTAAAAAAAATCGGACTTACTGACAGAGCAACAGCCTATCCATCTACGCTTTCCGGGGGCCAGAAACAAAGGGTAGCTATTGCACGCGCATTGATGATGAATCCTGAAATTCTACTTTTTGACGAACCGACATCTGCTTTAGACCCTGAGTTAACAGGTGAAGTACTACAAGTAATGAAGGATTTGGCTGAAGAGCATATGACAATGCTTGTGGTGACACACGAAATGGGCTTTGCAAAAGAAGTCGCAAATCATGTAATGTTCATGGACAACGGAGAAATAATTGAGTCAGGACATCCATCTGAGCTCTTTGAAAATCCTAAAAACGATCGTACAAAAGCTTTCTTGAAAAGAAATTTAAAATGAACCAATGGAAGAGGCATCTATTTAAGAATGTCTCTTTTTTACTATTCTTCACCTTATATAAATTAAAAAAAGCTATCTATTAATCTCCTTGAAGACTCATAAATAGCTATCTCTATATGTATACACTTTCTTTTTTTCGTCTACTTCTACTCTTTCTTTGCAAAAGTTGCTGGCATTACAACCGCAATGACTTCTCCACGAGCACAAAGTGTTTCATTCGCATATACTTCTGTTTCAACTTTCCACTTCTTTGGATGAATTTCTGTAATCGTACCTATTGCTTTCAAAGGTATTTCTTGAGGGGTTGGTTTTAGAAAGTCTACCTTTAAGGATGCAGTAACAAAGCGTGGTGGTTCTACGCCATCTCCTACTTCATGTCCATTTTTACGGTGTAAAGCTAGAGATGCTGAACCTGTTCCATGACAATCAATGAGTGAGGCGATCACACCACCATATACGAAACCTGGTAATGCAGTATGTTCCGGTTCTGGTGTGTAGATGGTCATCGTTTGATCACCTTGCCAGCTAGTGCGGATATGATGACCTTTTTCATTTAATCGTCCACACCCATAGCACCATGCAAAATCATCTGGATATTCGTCTTGAATAGCCCTTACAATTGTCTCTTCCATTCCTGCCACCTCTTTTCTTGAATATTATACCATATAAATACAAAATATGGATAACGTTCAATAGTCTTTACATCTATCATTCATGTCTCATCTTAAATTTGTTTAAAAAAACCTTCCTTTATATATGTA
>NZ_JBALMO010000123.1:18136-18340 GCF_036963345.1 Bacillus sp. JJ722 | reverse complement strand
AAACATTACCTATAAACAGAATTTTTCAACTATCCTCTATTATGCAAAAGATATATCAAAAGAACAATACTACTACTCCATATAAATATTTTTTTCTACTACTTTTCAATTAAAATTACTTGCGTAAATTACTATTACTTCCAAAAAATCATCTCATGACATACATATTTCAAAAAAACTTTTCATTTATAAGCCGAGTTTCTT
>NZ_JBALMO010000123.1:11933-18101 GCF_036963345.1 Bacillus sp. JJ722 | reverse complement strand
ACTAAATTTTTACGCTATAATTGTAACGAGTAAATGCTTGTAAGGTATACCATTTACAAAAAATAAAGAAACTGGTATTTTACTTTTTGAACCTTTCTTTCATGTATTTAACTAAAAACGTAAATGCTAGGAAGAAAGTATTTTTATTCAAAGAAATGCATACATACTTTGAATATTCTGTCATATAAGATACCAAAATGAACAATACTTTATTGAGAAGGTTTACGCGTACTGAGAAGGACAATTACATTATAAAAATATAAGGGGGGGATTATATGTCATTATTGCACTGGGCTATTCTTTCGCCCTTTCTATTGGCTATCATCATACCTATACTGTACAAATCATTTCGCCGTGTACATACTGGCTGGTTTGTATTAGTACTACCACTTTTACTTTTCATATACTTTGTTCGGAAAATTCCGGAAATTAAAAGTGGTTCAATCATACAGGAAACCCTTCAATGGATTCCTTCTTTAGGAATTAACTTTGAAGTAGTCCTCGATGGACTTTCTTTATTATTTGCCCTACTCATCACAGGGATCGGTTCATTAGTTGTTCTTTACTCAATTTTCTACTTATCAAAAGAAAAAGAGAAATTACATAATTTCTATGTATACCTACTTATTTTCATGGGTGCTATGCTTGGGGTCGTTCTATCTGATAACTTAATCGTCCTTTACACCTTCTGGGAATTTACAAGTTTATCTTCCTTCTTATTAATCGGTTATTGGTATCATCGAGAACGTTCACGATATGGTGCTCAAAAATCCATGCTTATTACGGTCTTTGGTGGCTTAAGTATGCTTGGAGGTATTGTTCTGCTTTATATTATGGGTGGAACTTTCAGTGTGAGAGAATTAATAGGTCAAGCAGATACCTTGATATCACATCCTCTATTTACTGCTGCATTGATTCTAATTCTATTAGGAGCATTTACTAAATCAGCCCAATTCCCATTTCATATTTGGCTTCCGGATGCGATGGAAGCACCTACTCCAGTTAGTGCATACCTTCATTCGGCAACAATGGTTAAGGCTGGCATTTACTTAGTAGCAAGGTTAAGTCCGATTTTTGCTGAATCAGGAACATGGCTATGGTTAGTTGGAGGAATTGGATTACTAACACTTATATGGGGATCATTCTCTGCTGTAAGACAAACTGATTTGAAAGGAATTCTTGCCTATTCTACAATCAGTCAGCTAGGTCTTATTATGTCACTTCTAGGTGTTGGTGCAGCCGCTCTACACTATACACATCTCGACGATAATATTTATATTGCCGCTACAATAGCAGCAGTGTTTCATTTAATTAATCATGCAACATTTAAAGGTAGTTTGTTCATGGTAGTAGGTATTGTCGATCACGAGACAGGAACACGAGACATTCGTAAACTAGGTGGCTTAATGTCACTAATGCCAGTTACCTTTACTATTGCCCTAATTGGTACGTTCTCTATGGCAGGACTACCACCTTTTAACGGCTTTTTAAGTAAAGAAATGTTCTTCACTGGTATGTTGTCTGTACTATCACTAGATATCTTTAATTTGGATACATGGCGTATGCTATTCCCTGTACTTGCTTGGATTGCTAGTGTCTTTACTTTCACATACAGCATGATTATATTCTTTAAAACATTTACAGGTAAACTACAGCCTGAGAAGCTGGAAAGAAAACCTCATGAAGCACCAATTGGTATGCTAATTTCACCAATTATTTTGGCGCTATTAGTCATTACATTTGGTTTATTTCCAAACATCTTATCAGATACATTAATAAAACCTGCTGCTTCAGCAATTCTCGGAAATGTATTACCAACTGATTATGATGTTCATATTTCTTACTGGCATGGATTCAAACCGGAGCTAATGATGACTATTGGCGTAGTAGTACTAGGAATCATCCTATATAAAACTTGGCCAAAATGGAAGCCAGTCTACAAACTGTTCCCAGAGAATTTATCATTCAATTCGTTATATGATAATGGTTTAAGGCTTATGGAAAGAGGTTCTTTCCGATTGGTTAAATTCTTTATGACCGGGTTTATTCGTAATTACCTTATTTATGCATTCTTGTTCTTTATTATTTCTTTAGGTGTGACACTATATTGGAAAGATGCATTAACTGTAAGCTTGAGCAATGTTGCACCGATTCGAATGTATGAAGTAATCCTTGCGTCCATTATTGCTATAGGGGCCATTGCGATCTTATTCGTTAAATCAAGATTAACATCAATTATCATTCTAGGATCAGTTGGATATACCGTTTCATTGTTCTTCGTTCTATTTAGAGCGCCTGATTTAGCTCTTACACAGCTCGTTGTTGAAACTGTATCTACTGCATTATTCCTATTGTGTTTCTACCATTTACCGAAGAAGTTTCGCAAAGAAGAGCGCTTAACATTCAAGTTAAATAATTTCATCATTTCATTAGGTGTTGGTGTGATTGTTACGTTAATCGCTTTGTCTGCTCATTCAACAAAACTTTTTGAATCAATTTCTAAGTATTATGAAGAGACAACTTATACACTAGCAGGCGGTAAAAACATGGTTAACGTAATCTTAGTTGATTATCGAGGCCTTGATACAATGTTTGAAATTACCGTTTTAGCAATTGCTGCACTAGGTATTTATGCGATGATTAAACTTCGACTAACTAAAAAAGGAGGTAAGCGAGTTAATGAAAACAAATGATATTATTCTTCAAACCACTACTAAAGTAACTGTATTTGTTATCATACTTTTCGCAATCCGCTTATTCTTCTCTGGTCACTACTTTACTGGAGGCGGTTTTGTCGGTGGTTTAATGACATCTGCAGCTCTCGTGTTAATTATGATTGCATTTGATTTAAAAACCGTTAGCTGGATTTTACCTATAAACTTCCGAATCTTAATTGGGATCGGCTTACTAACAGCCGTATCAACTGGTTTAATCGCAGTGTTTAAAGGAGATCCATTCTTAACACATTATTACGCATACTTTGATTTACCTTTACTTGGTAAAACATCTTTACACACTGCTTCGTTATTTGACCTAGGCGTTTATTTAGTAGTTGTCGGCGTAACGATGACCATTATTAAAAGTATAGGGGAGAGTGAATAATGGAGATTTTAATGGCAGTTGTAATTGGCATACTCTTTACAAGCGCAACATATTTGATGCTTTCAAAAAGCATATTACGAATTATTATTGGTACAGGTTTATTAAGTCACGGGGCACATTTGCTAATCCTGACAATGGGTGGCTTGAAACGCGGAGCTGTTCCCTTACTTGGTGAACACGCTAAATCTTACGTTGATCCCCTACCTCAGGCGTTGATTTTGACAGCGATTGTTATTAGCTTTGGAGTAACTTCTTACTTTCTAGTATTAGCGTATCGTACGTATCAAGAACTTGGGACAGACAACATGGATCTACTGAGAGGAAACGAATCAGATGAATAGTTATAACATCGTATTTATGCCTGTATTACTGCCTCTAATTACAGGGATTATTTTAATATTTTTCCGTAACATAATGGTGCAAAGAATAGTTTCTACTCTTTCATTTATTATCGGGTTAGCGTTATCCATTTACTTAGTATCGGAAGTCCATACTAATGGTGTACTTGCTCTCGATGTTAGTAGTTGGGAAGCACCCTTTGGTATTACGTTAACAGCAGATATGCTATCAAGCATTCTAGTGCTAACTACAAATTTGATTGGCTTCTGTTCAGTTATATATTCTTTCCGTTCGATTGGAACTGGAAGGGAAAGTTTCTATTACTACGCTGTTTTTCAATTCCTTTTAGTTGGTGTAAACGGCGCATTCTTAACAGGTGATATTTTCAATTTATTTGTATTCTTTGAAGTAATGCTAATGTCATCATATGTTCTTCTTGTTCTTGGTGGCACGAAGATTCAATTGCGAGAAACAATCAAGTATATTTTAGTGAATGTCATCTCTTCTGCTATTTTTGTTATAACTGTTGCTTATCTATACTCCGTGGTAGGAACATTAAATATGGCGGACATTTCACGAAAAATAGCTGAAATTGGTCAACCTGGTATCATTACCGTCATTGCTGTTCTCTTCTTATTCGTATTTGGATTAAAGGGAGCTGTATTTCCGTTATTCTTCTGGTTACCAGGTTCATATTACGCTGCTCCAGCGCCAGTATTAGCTTTGTTCGGTGCCTTATTAACGAAGGTTGGAATTTACTCGATTTTCCGTACGTATACATTACTTTTCTATCACGATACAAGCTATACACACGCTTTATTAGGTGGAATTGGTATATTAACCATTATCGTTGGGGTAATCGGAGCAATTGCTTATTGGGATGTTAAGAAAATTATTATCTATAATATCGTCATTGCTGTAGGTGTCTTATCATTCGGTATCTCTTTACACAGTACAACAGCAGCAACTGGAACAATCCTTTATTTAGTACACGATATGATCATTAAAGCAGCCCTCTTTCTACTAGTCGGCATTATGATTAAAATAACCGGTACTAGTGACTTGCGAAAGATGGGTGGTCTAATTAAGGAATATCCACTCGTAGGGTGGACATTCTTCGTAGCTGCCATTTCCTTAGTAGGGATTCCACCACTGAGCGGTTTCCCAGGAAAGTTATTAATTCTACAAGGGGCTGCTGAAGCTAAAGCATACTTTGGTATGTTTATTGTACTAGCTTCTAGCTTGTTAGTATTGTACTCAATTATGAAAATCTTTATAAACGGTTTTTGGGGAGCACCAATTAAAACAGAAGGAGTTTCATCTAAATCTCTTTTCACTTTACTTGGACCAGCGATTCTACTTGTTGCTGTATCACTTGCATTTGGTTTAGGCGTGGAAAAGATCTTACCATATATCTCCCAAGCTGCTGAAACATTAATGAACCCGGATATATATATTAATGCGGTGTTAAAGGAGTAATGTGAAATGGCATTTCAAATTTTATTAAACGCTATTTTAGCTTTAGTGTGGATGTTCTTGGCTCATTCCTATAATCCTACTTCCTTTGTTGCAGGATTCTTGTTAGGAATGTTAATACTATTAGGTTTTAGAAGGTTCTTTCATACTAGATTCTATCTTGTTCGCGTTTGGGCAGTTATTAAACTCTTTCTCATCTTCATCAAAGAATTAATACTTTCTAATATTGCTGTTTTGAAAGTCATTCTAAAACCAAAGCTAGATATGAAGCCAGGTATATTTGCTTTAGAAACAGAATTAAAGGAACCGTGGGAAATTACAATTCTTGCAAATTTAATTACACTTACACCTGGTACACTAGTTATTGAAGTTTCAGATGATAATAAAATCCTTTATGTCCATGCAATGGACCTGAATGACGATATTCAAGCTGAAATTGATGGAATCAAAAATACTTTCGAAAAAGCCATTATGGAGGTGAGTCGATAATGTTTCAATCTATCATTATCTTTGCATTGTTTTGTGTTTCACTCGCTATGCTTGGCTTAATATACCGTGTTATTAAAGGTCCAACTATTCCGGATCGTGTCATTGCATTAGATGCATTAGGTATTCACTTAATCGCCATCATTGCTTTAATGTCGATTCTTCTTGATACTTATGCCTTCCTTGAAGTTATTTTATTGCTAGGTATACTAGCATTTATCGGAACGGTTGCGATGGCTAAATATTTAGAGAAGGGAGTGATTATTGAGCATGATCGAAATCAGTAAAATAATCGTTGCTGTTTTTATACTCATTGGTGCGTTTCTTTGCTTAGTCACTAGCTTCGGATTGCTCAGACTCCCTGATATGTATACAAGAAACCATGCTGCATCAAAAGCAGCAACTTTAGGTATCATGTCTATTATGCTTGGAACGTTCATCTATTTTTATATAGAGCATGGACATTTTAACTCACGAGTTTTATTAGGGATTCTCTTTGTCTTCTTTACAGCACCCGTATCGGGTCATTTAATAAGTCGAGCTGCCTATAATTCCGGTGTGAAACTTTGGGATATGAGCGTTCGAGACGATTTAAAAAAAGCACGTGAAGCAACAAAAACGAAATAAACAAAAGGAAGCTAGATATTGCTAGCTTCCTTTTATTTATGACTTAATAAAGTGAAACTTTAATCAGTGTGATGTTCGTCCATCCCTCACCGATTTATTAGTTGAACCAATCGGATTCTTACTGGCGCTTAATCTCCC
>NZ_JBALMO010000123.1:0-11924 GCF_036963345.1 Bacillus sp. JJ722 | reverse complement strand
AGTCTTAGCGCCAGTTATAACCGGATAAATTTTAAGACATTTTGCTATTCTATCTTCAAAAAAATTGAATTTTGTCGATAAATACTAATAACTAATATTTCCAAAAAAATCCTATTAAAAATTTTAATTTCTTGGAGGAGGTTTCAAAATATGCCGGGGCATATTGCAATCTTAGGTGGTGGGATTGGTGGACTTAGCGCGGCTATTGCATTACAAAAAACCGGACATGATGTCACAATCTATGAGAAGCATCATGATTTAGTAGAAGTAGGAGCAGGAATCATTCTTGGTGCAAATGCGTTAACTGCCCTCGACTTCTTAGAGGTTGGGAAACAGATACGTAAAATTGGTTATACACAAAAAATATGCACCATTCATTCAGACCGAGGTAAAAAACTTACTGATTTAACATACGAAGGTTCACATACTACGAATTATACTTTCCTACTACGATCCGAATTAACCCAAACATTAGCATCGAGCTTAAAACCTAAAACGATTGTCTATAATAAGCGCCTGAAAGATTTTGAACAAAACGAAGACTCTATTACACTGTTTTTTGAAGATGGCTCTACCACTACAGCTAGCCATTTAATAGCTTGTGATGGGATTTTTTCAGCAGTCAGACAAAAGCTACTCCCCGATAAACAATTACGTTTCGCTGGCTATACTTGTTGGCGTGGAGTGGCTGAGAATTGCCCTGAATATATTGAAAAAAAATTCACTGAAACATGGGGACCAAAAGGAAGAATAGGGATTGTACCATTAACAAATAATCGTATGTATTGGTACGCCCTAAAAAACAGCCAAGCTAACGATTTAGAATTAAAGAAATGGAAAAGCTCCGATTTATTTTATAATTTTTTACAATATCACGATCCAATCCCTACTATTCTCGAACGAACAGCAGATGAGAATATTAATCACCGTGATATTTATGATTTAGAGCCAATCTATCAGTTTGCATACGATCGTATTCTCTTATTAGGGGATGCAGCTCATGCTACAACTCCTAACATGGGACAAGGAGCTGGACAAGCAATAGAAGATGCCTTATTTCTAGCTCTTTACTTAAAAGATGCGAACAGTATAAGCCAAGCTTTTAAAGACTATGAAGAACAAAGATTAGAACGCACAAGAAAAGTCGTAAAAGACTCTTGGATGTTCGGTAAAGTAGCACAGCTCGATATACCTCTACTATGTTCTATTCGTAATAAAGTAATCGAAATCGCTCCAAATAAAGTACATCATAAGAAACTAAAAGAGTTATTCGATTTAACTAAAACATATAATGTATAATGTAACTTTGTTCGGTGGACATTGATTAATACCACCGAGCAAAGCTTTATTTTTCACATTCAGTACGACTTATAAATCAATTACGGCCATTGTACATCTTGATATACAAATTAATTTTTCTTCTTCATCTACTATTTTTATATCCCATACCATCGTTTTTCTACCGCTATGTAAAACCGTTGCAATAGCCGTTACAATACCATCTTTCTTACCTCGAATATGATTAGCATTAATTTCTAAACCAACGACTGCTTGCTTCTCTTGATCTACAAGGTGATAGGCACCAATACTAGCAACTGTTTCAGCTAAAGCTACCGACGCTCCGCCATGTAAAAGTCCGAAAGGCTGTCTCGTTCTGCCATCGACAGGCATGGTAGCGATGACCTTTCCCTCTTCCAAAGTAGTAATTTCCATTCCAAGTGTTTCGATTAATGTGCCTTGTAAATCCATGAATAATTCCCCCTATAATTTATGTCCATTGACTATCTAATACGATACATTTCTTTCAATCTAATTAACAAAAATCAATAACAGGATAGCAAAAAGCATAATTATTTCTGAATGTCATATTATGTATATAGTTCATTTATTCTTTAAATTTATTAACAATGATTCATTTTACTTATTCAAATGTAAGGATGGATTATTTAAAGAAAAGAAGGTGATAATACATGCATATACTACCCTATATTAATTATACTCCCTATAACCCTTATATTCCTGCTTACTACATGATTCCACAACCACTCTGTTATCCAGCAAATATCAGACATCGAGTAATAACCTATCCCCCTGTTGATCCAACCATCTTTATGAAATCAGCTAATAAAATTCAGGAACTACTAGAAGATGCCCATAAATTATCCGCTCAAGTTTCAAAATCTCATGCATTCTCCAAACAAATTATCGAAGCGGCTCAAGAATCTAAAACGGATAAAATTAAGCAACTACTCTCGACATTAGCCTTAAAAAACCGTTCAGACATTTACTATAATCCAGATGGAATTATCATTACTTTAAAACCTAAAGATCCTCACAATAATTGCTGTACAGTTTCTGTATCATTAAAATGGCAGAACTTGTAGAAAGAAAAAAGGATTTCTCGTAAACTTTAACGAAGGGCTAAAAAAGCGTAAAAGGCGTCTTAAAAGTGATTTAAAATCACTTTTGAGACAGCCTCTCTCATTTATGACATTTTATAATCTTGAACAAACTGAGCCAATGTTTTCGTCATTACTCCTGTTCCACCAAATGTTTGCAAGTCATTTGCTTTCTTCACCGTTGCTGTACCTGCTATATCTAAATGTACCCAAGGCGTATCTTCAGCAAACTCACCCACAAAAGCGGCACCCATAATAGCATGACCATCTCTACCTGGCGAGTTATTCAAATCAGCAATCTTACTGCTTTTCACCCTTTCACGATCTTTTGCAGTAATAGGTAGCTGCCACATTGGTTCTCCTGTAATCTCAGAAGCTCTTTGTACTTGCTGAAGTAAGCTTTGATTATTCGTGAATACACCTGTCATATCATTTCCTAGCGCTACTACAACACCCCCTGTTAAAGTAGCGACATCAACTAAACAAGATGCACCATGATGTTTAGCATAGGTAACAGCATCCGCTAAAGCAAGTCGCCCCTCAGCATCAGTATTCAATATTTCAATTGTTTTACCACTTAAAGAAGTAATCACATCATCCGGTTTCATCGCTGTCGCACTAACCATGTTATCGGTAGATGCAATTACGGCTACTACATTTTGTTTTGGTTTAAGCTCACCAATTACCTCCATTGCCCCAAGAACTGCTGCTGCTCCTCCCATATCTGACTTCATACCTACCATACTTTCACGAGGCTTTAGCGAATATCCTCCAGTATCATACGTTACTCCTTTTCCAACCAGTCCAATTGCATCCGTCCACTCCGACTTTCCTTGATATTTCAGGACAATCATCGCTGGGGGTTCAACTGATCCTTGGTTAACAGCTAACAATGCACCCATACCTAAATTTTGCATCTCTTCTTTATTCAATACTTCCAATTCAAAATTGTATCGCTTACTTAAATCTTCCGCATACTGAGCAAGCGTCGTAGCAGTTAAAATGTTTGGTGGTAAATTAACAAGTGTTCGAGCAAAGTTAGTTGCTTTACCATATACAAAACCTTTTTTGAGTTGGTTAAGCACTTCTTTATGACTTTCGTTTGAAATCATATTGAAATATTTTATATTGCTTGATGATTTTTTATTACTTTGTTTATATCCATCGAATGTATAAAGTGAAAGCATGTAAACCTCACCTAGTAATGCTGCTGCTCTTTCAAACGTCATCGTACTTCCTGTTAAAGTATCAATATCAACCGTAATCGAAGATAAGCGTAAGTCCTTTACCTTTCTAAAAGCCTTAGCTACCCCTTCCTTCCAACTCTCTTCTGATAACTGAGATTCTCTTCCTAATCCAACAAAGATAATTCGCTTTGTTTTAACTTTTCCAAGTGTATGTATCGTTGTAATAGTTTTCTTAGCGGTAGAAATGTCCCCACTTTTTATAAGTTCGATCAAATCATTGTCCATTGCAGCATTACAAGCTGGCAAGATCCCTTTTAACATCGTACTTGGATGATATACTCCCACAATCAAACATTCAATTTCTGATTCAGCATTCCATTGATTTTGCATTGAAAACATTTATATTCCTCCAATTTTTCAAATAATATTGTTGTACCTAGCTAGGCGTCCTTGGATTATTCACTTATCAAATCGATTACATATTCTCAATCTTCAATCATACGCCTAATATATTAATAAAACAAAAAATTTTACATTGTTTTGAATGACATGACTTTAAACTTCATAATGCTAATTTATATATATTTAACAAAAACAGCAGATGTACCTTAAAGCATGCATTGTAGAATATTAAATAACATAAGATATGTTTCATATGAAGACATAATGTAAGTATATCTTAACAACCTAACGTTATAATGCATTCGTATATATAAAACGTCCCATTAGCATTATAATTAAAAATAAAGAGGGTGAAGACTCATGAGCGCAGTATGGAATTTTCCGATCATCGCATCTCTTACTGCTATTTTTTTCGCACAGTTTGTAAAAGTTCCAATTGGTTATATTGCTACTCGTCGATTTGATTGGTCATTATTAACAAGTACTGGCGGTATGCCTAGTTCTCATTCAGCTGCCGTAACCTCACTTGCTACAGCGGTTGCTATTGAATCGGGTTTACAATCCCCTATCTTTGCCGTAGCGACCATATTCGCAATCATTACTATGTTTGACGCTACTGGTGTTCGCAGACAAGCGGGTGAACAAGCTGCAGTGTTGAATAAACTAGTTCATGACTTTCAAATATTCGTTCAAGAAGCGAAACATTGGCAAGAACAAGCGGAGCAAGAAAAGCAGATGAAATTGAAAGAATTGCTTGGACACAAGCCCATAGAAGTTTTTTTTGGAGCTTTAACAGGCATTTTCATCGCTCTGTTACTTCATTATTTACTACATTAACTTAAGGAGTATGCTATGAAAATCATTTCTTTATGCCCTAGCAATACAGAATTATGTGCGACATTAGAAATTGCTGATTTGTTAATAGGTGTTGATGATTATTCAGACTATCCTGAATTTATTCAATCACTTCCACGACTTGGACCAGACTTGTCCATAAACATGGATCAAGTTGAAGCATTACAACCAGATTTAGTACTCGCTTCTTTAAGTGTTCCAGGTATGGAAAAGAATGTAGCGGAATTAGAGAAACGAAACATTCCACATCTTGTTCTAAATCCAAACTCACTTCAAGAAATTGCAAATGATTTACTTATAGTCGGTGAAGCACTAGGAATAACAAAGAAAGCAAAAGAACAGTCCGAGTTATTCTTAGCAGAAATCGAAAAGTATCGTGCCATTTCCAATACTATAGTCAATAAGAAAAAGCTTTATTGGGAATGGTGGCCAAATCCTTTATTCACTCCGGGCGGAAAGAATTGGCTAACAGAAATAAGTGAATTAGCCGGTGGGCAAAATATTTTTAAAGATGTAGATTTAGCAAGTGCACAAGTACAGCATCATGATGTTATTGAACGAAATCCAGAACATATCTTACTCGCGTGGGTAGGAGTAGCACAGCATCGTATTAAACCTGAACTCGTATTAAAGCGACAAGGCTGGGACCAGATAACTGCTATTCAAACTGGACAAATTAATGTAATGGAAGAACCTTTATATTGTCGACCATCACCACGTTTACTCGAAGGACTAAAGAAACTAGCTAACTTATTACATCCAGATACATTTTAATCGGCGTTATTTTTTAATAAAATCAAAATAAAGGCTCACCGGATTGGTGAGCCTTTATATCTGATTACTTCTTTTGTTTATTCGTAAATTGCTGACGAAAAACTTGAACTTCTTCTTTCTCATTTAGTGCAGTTAATTCTTCTTCCGTTAATGATCCTGTTCCTTTTCGAATCACATACACTTCTAATTCTCTTTTGCCCCATTTATCGTATACATCTTGAACCGTCTCATAATATAAATCAAGGCGATTACCTTTTATAGCTCCTCCTTTATCCGCAACAACACCATATCCGTAATCAGGAATCCAAAGTATTGTACCTATTGGGTACACATTTAAATCAGCTGCGATTGTTGAATACAAGTCTCTTTTAACCTTAACCCCCGAATAAGTAATACCATATGATGGATGATTAGGGGCCTTTCCCGTTGATTCAACACCAGCTGTATAACCAGTTGCGATTACGCTAGCTTTCTCATACTGTGTTAAATCTAAACCCAAATAATCTTCTAATGTCTTAGGCGTCTCAACAGAAGCTTTAACCGTAGTTTTCACCGCTGAATGCCTCTCTTCGTTAGATTTCGATTGTACGCCCAAAATACCCTCCCGCACATATTGAATTAAATCCGTTGCAGTTACTCCAGTAATATGAGTATATGTTGATTGTAGAGCTAACATTAAAAGTACAATTAAGATGATATTCTTAAAAATAATTCTCCTATGCTTCATGAATTATTTTCTTCACTCCTCTCAGAACTATTTGTTTCCTAAAAGAAAAGAAAATATTCATAGAAAAACCGGCACTGGTCCTTTTTGATTGAAGAGTTTTCATCTTGTTTTACTTCCAATTAAAAAGGAGACATGCGGCAGACGTAAGACGAGCTGTTCTTGAAAAACCTCTTTTGTTTTTCAAAACAGATTGGCTTACGGCCGAGCATGGCAAGTGTAAGGTTAGACATAGAAAAGCGGAAGTGGCCGTTTAGCAACGTATGGACTGGAGCGCTCCGACTGAGATAAAGGAAACACAAAGAGCCGCTAAGGCGATTTGATGTTGACTTATCGTAGGGAGGAGAGCGAAGTCCACTAGTTGCTGGACACTGAAGCTAGACAATTGAAAAACCGGCACTGGTCCTTTTTGATTGAAGAGTTTCTTCCTGTCTTACTTCCAATCAAAAAGGAGCTATGCGGCAAATGTAAACGTACATACAAAAAAGCACAGTTCTCTTACACTGTGCTCCTTAAAACATTTGATATCCTTTTTTCCGTAAATATTTCATTGTAATTCCTGCTGCTACTGTTCCTAAGAAACCGCTAGATAAGATAATAAAGTCAGCTGTCGCAATACTTGTCACTTTTTCTCCAAGATGTCCAAAAGTGGTACTTGGATCTTTAAAATAGTTGATTAGTTTTGCATTATTAATAATGTATAATGCGATAACAGGAAACAAAAATGCCATGATCCATGAAGCTCGAAATAACATATTTAACAAGAATCCAATACCAAAGAATAAAATGAAAAATAAGACAATTGAAATAATTAATGATGGAATGGTTAATTGCATGTAGTACTAGCCCCCTTTAGAACATCATAATTAAGTGTACTGAACGAAATGTTATCAGTCAATTACGAATATACTAAAAGTAACCATCTTCTCAATTATTTGTAATTTTCATGTTTCACTACAACTACAATAGAAAGTTAAACAAATAATTTATATGATAAATACCCAAAATGATTTCCTGGATTTATGCCATCTATTACTTCCTTAATATTCTTAGTATCAAAATAACGGAATTGCTCTAATAAAGCGGAACGATTTTCATCCTCCATTATTTGGTTTGGATGCATAAAACGCGCCTCATATAATTCTTCAGTTTGCGTAACAATTTCATTATTCTTCGGCTTACATAAGAAAATTAACATATTATCACTGCACCCTATAGAAAGCACTCCACTTCTTATCCCTATTAAGCCCGATACTTCTATGTCAATTCCTGTTTCTTCTTTTATCTCACGTATAACTGCTTCATCAACGGTTTCATCACAATTCACAAATCCCGCTGGAAACGACCATTTACCTTTTAAGCCACCATATTTTTTCTTAACAATTAACCATTCACCTTGTTCATTAATAACCATGCCAGAAACAGCTAACCAGACATTCTTACATTTTTCTTGCACACAAGTCTCCCCCTTTTTTTTAGACAAGCTAAAATTTCTTATCTATATAAAAAAACGTCCTACCTTCATGGTAAGACGTTTTCATAAAACATGCTATATTATAGGAATTTAAATTTTCCTTTTTTCATTACTAATGATGGACCACCAACGATGAATAAAGCCCGGTTATCGATAACTTTCTTCATAAATGCAGCAGGTGTTCCTTTTAATTTCTTGCCAAACACAAGACCAATAGCATCATCGTGACCCAGTGAGCAAACGCTACCTTTAAGATCCGGTTTGAAATTCTCAAATTGATCTTGTTCACGTACTAATGCAGTAATATTCTTTGCACAAGTTACGGCTTGTTGCATAGCAATCTGTGCAGTTGGAGGATATGGACGATTTACTGATTCATCAATCATTAATGAACTATCCCCGATGATAAAGATATCCTCTTCACCTGGTGCACGAAGATCAAGGTTAACTTTTACTCGACCACGCATTGTTTCAATGCCTGAGTTCTCAACAATTGGATTTCCTCTTACTCCTGCTGCCCAAACAACAGTTGCAGATTTAATCTCTTCCACTTCTTCACCTTTTTTAACAAGGATACCTTCAGAAGTACATTCAGTAATAGCTGTTTGAATTTTGAATTCTACACCTTGATTCTCTAATTTAGATACAGCGTATTCTACTAACTCTTTATCAAAACCAGGAAGGACAGTTGGTGCAGCTTCTACACAAATCATTTTTACTTTTTGTTGATCAACATTATATTGTTTGCATAGTTCTGGTACTCGTTTAACTAGCTCACCTAAAAATTCAATACCTGTAAATCCAGCTCCACCAACAACAAATGTTAAACGCTCTTCTTTCGGTTCCGCTTCTTTACTATAAGTAGCAAACTGCTCTTCCATATGCTCACGAATTTGTCTAGCTGTATTCATGTTCGTAATTTTAAAAGCATGTTCGTTTAATCCTTGAATGCCGAAAGTTTCTGGTACTGCTCCAATAGCAATAACAAGATAGTCATATGTTAATTCGCCATTCTCAAGAATTACTTTCTTACTATCTTTAACAATTTCAACAACTGTATCTTGAACGAACTGAACTTTATTAGAATCAATAATATTTCCAATTTGGTAACAAACGCGATTAGGATCAATTGTTCCAGCAGAAGCTTCATGTAACCAAGTAGTTTCATAGTGGTAATCATTTTTATTAACCAATACGATTTCCGCTTCATTTGCACCTAATGACTTTTGTAAACGTACTATAGTTGTTAAACCTGCGTAACCTGCCCCTAAAATAACAATTTTCTTCTTAGTCAAGATATTCACTTCCATCTTTCAATTATGATAATAAATCTATAGTTGCTTTATACTTACTAACAAGAGATTTGAATCATCTAAACGAGAAATAGAACGAATATTAACCGTTCTACAAATAATTACTCATTTATATGATTACCAATAATCACTTTGCTAGTATTGTATTTCTTGGGAATTAACTACATACTTGTGAAAGGATTCACTAGTTCAGTCAAAAAAATATTGAAAATTAGTCACAAAAAATTAACATTATCCTCTAATAGATAATAGCTTTTTTTAATTGCTTTTTCAAGCACATATCTTATAAAAAACAATAAAGTAAAAATTCACAATACTTATTCACTCATCTTTAATATATTGTTAAATACAACTAACTAACAAATTTAACACTTCCAATTTCAAACGTTTATTGCTATCTCAACATAATATTTTAATATTTAAAATAAAATAATATATTCAGATTATTAATTATTATTAGTATTTTACACACTTTGTTATGGTAAAATGTAACGTATATTGAGACATTTTTACATAAGGGGGAATTGGAGTGAGTGTAGAACAAAAAGTATATGATATTACGATTATCGGGGGAGGCCCTACTGGATTATTTACTGCTTTTTATGGCGGCATGAGACAAGCCTCAGTAAAAATCATTGAAAGCTTACCTCAATTAGGTGGTCAATTGTCTGCGCTTTATCCCGAGAAATACATTTATGATGTTGCAGGCTTTCCAAAAGTACGCGCTCAGGAGCTTGTTGATAACTTAAAAGATCAAATGGAGAAATTCAATCCAACGATTGTGTTAGAAGAAGCAGTTGAACAGCTAGAAAAGCTAGAGGATGGGTCATTTAAGCTAACAACTAATAAAGATGTTCATTACACCAAAACAGTCATTATTACAGCTGGAAATGGTGCATTCCAACCTAGACGCCTTGAACTTGATGGAGCAAAAGATTATGAAAAGTCAAATCTTCATTATTTTATCAATGATTTAAATCAATTCGCAGGTCAAAAAGTTGTCGTTTGTGGTGGTGGAGATTCTGCAGTTGATTGGGCATTAATGTTAGAAAATGTTGCTGAACAAGTATACATTGTACACCGTCGTGAAAAATTCCGCGCACATGAACATAGCGTTGAAAACTTAGTTAATTCAAACGTTATCATCAAAACACCTCATATTCCAACCGAAATCATTGGAGATGGTGAGAAAGTCTCCCAAATAGTACTTGAACATGCTGAAGATGGCACAAAAGAAGCCATTGACGTTGACGCACTTATTGTTAACTTCGGGTTCATTTCCTCATTAGGCCCTATTAAAGATTGGGGACTAAAAATTGAAAAGAACTCCATCGTAGTAAACTCAAAAATGGAAACAAATATTCCTGGCATTTATGCTGCAGGCGATATCTGCACATATGATGGCAAAGTAAAACTTATTGCTTGTGGATTTGGCGAAGCCCCTACAGCAGTTAACAAT
The DNA here is from genome assembly GCF_036963345.1 of Bacillus sp. JJ722. Lineage (NCBI taxonomy): Bacteria > Bacillati > Bacillota > Bacilli > Caryophanales > Bacillaceae > Bacillus > Bacillus sp. JJ722. The sequence continues at coordinate 1,337 of NZ_JBALMO010000123.1, read as the reverse complement.
GCTAAATCATTCATCGATCCAAAAGCAAGAGTCCAACCAATGCATAGCACTTCTATGTTTAAATAAGAAAGAATTGCGAAAGTGCTCTTGGTCGAAGCATTTTACAAATAATTAACCATGATAATTAAGTAAAGGACCTAGCATACATAAAAGTATTTGCTAGATCCTTTTTCACATTATTTCAAGCCCATTTTTTTTGCGCTTTTTTAGGAATATCTTCTTTCTTTACTTCTTCCCAAGATGTAACGCCTTTTTTATCATTGTAGTATACACGTAAAAATGCATCTTTACGAAGATTTTTATCCGCTGTAAATTCCATCATTTTTTCTTTACCATCTTTATCAAATGCTGGTAGCTCATACTTAAATGATTTAAACTTCTTACCATTATCAGCTACTACTTCCTGTTCTGTGCCATCAACCGTAATTTGGATGTAATATTGGCTTTTTCCCATACGGTTAAAATTACAACCAGCTAAAATGGACGTAAATATAATTAAAACGCTAAAAAGTGCAATAAATCTTTTCATGTCATTCACCTCATGTGTTTTTTGTTATGTTGCTATCATAATCTCTTTTCTTTAAATGAGAAATTGAATTACATGACATAAACATTACATTTTCGTAAGATAACAAAAAAAGCCTAAACATGAACTGCGCCTACAATTATTAGTTGTGTCTAATAATTGGAGTACAGTTCAAACATAGTTTGGCTTTTTTTATCATACAACTATTCTTTTTCTTTATTTACGGAAGCTAGATTATGTTACGTTCAATTCATTAGTATAGAAAATTAACACTCTTCAGGCTTACCAGCATTCTTCGCTGTTCGGAATGAAGAACCACAACCACAAGATGCGATGGCATTTGGATTTTCGATGGTGAAGCCTCCACCCATCATAGACTGTTTGTAATCAATGATCGTTCCTTTTAAAACTCCAGCACTTTCCTGATCCACTAATACGGAAATATCATGTATATTCATTTCCATATCATCTTCGTTGACTTCATTTGTGAAACCCATTCCGTAGGAAAGACCGCTACAACCGCCACCATGAACGGCTACACGAAGGAAATTACCTTCATCATTATTCTTCATCATATCTTTTATTTGTAATGCTGCTGCATCAGTAATTGTTACTGTTTGTTCCATATTATGAACCTCCTAAATTTATAATTGGGGAAGCTACTTACTACTACAAGTATATACAAAAAATCAAAATTGGCTCAAGTCTTAAACATTTTTGACAAATGTTTATAAAGTATTCTAACTTTAACTCTTCTACTTCTTTATACATATAGTATAATGAATCATAAGTAAATATTACCACACAAAAG
>NZ_JBALMO010000122.1:0-14098 GCF_036963345.1 Bacillus sp. JJ722 | reverse complement strand
TCCTACAAAAGCACGATATGCTTTAATATATCTTTTGGAAAAAATCTATTTAGAAATCTTCAATGTTAATTATGAAGAGAAGCTAGAACGAATAAAAAATACAAGTCATCATTTTAAAGGATGAAACTATTTTGTTAAGGAATTCATATAATAGGGGAATGCTCTTTTTTTTGAATCAAATAAGAACAAATTCTCAATATAATATCAATTATTGAAAATTTGTTTTTATAGGAGTATAATTCAATTTGAGGAAAACGTTTTCATCAAATGATATTAAATCCTATGAGGAGATGAGAAGCATGGCAATTAAAAGTTTTGTTGCTGTGACTGGGTGTGCTGCCGGAATAGCGCACACCTACATGGCCCAAGCCGCTTTAGAAAAAGCAGCAGAAGAATTAGGTATTAAGGCTAAAGTTGAGACTCAAGGAACTATCGGTACAGAAAATGAATTGACAAAAGAAGAAATTGAAAATGCTGATGTCGTTATCATTGCAGCAGACATCAATATTGACAAGAGCCGTTTTGCAGGTAAAAAGATTTTAGAAGTCGATACAAATAAAGCATTAAAGGATCCTAAAAACTTAATTTTAACTTCTTTAGAAAACGCTATCATTTATAGTGGCAAAGGAACAAAAGTCGGTGGGAAAATGGAAATTGGAACATCTTCAAATAAAATTGTACGTTATTTAATGTCTGGTTTAACCGACATGATTCCAGTAACAATTGCCGCGGGTTTATTACTAGCAATTGCTAACGCATTTGCGTTTCATCCAGATCCTGAAAATGCTAATTTAGTAGTTTGGGGATTTTCTGAGGATGCAAAAGGCGAGTTTTTCTCAAAATTGTTTGATCTAGGTAAAATCGGTTTTACTTTAATGATTCCGATATTCGCAGCAGGTGTTGCCCGTGCCATTGGAGATAAACCAGCAGTTGCGCCTGCATTTATTGCTGGTTACATGATTAATGATGCAGGTTTTTTAGGAACAGAAACAGGTGCGGGATTCTTAGGAGCAATTATTGTTGGTTTTGGTGTCGGTTATCTAGTTCGGTTACTTAAAAAGATACCTTGGCCTAATCTGGTTAAGCCAGTTGTTCCTATTCTGATTATTCCGTTAATTTCAACATTTATTTCTTTCGTTATCATTTATTACTTAATTGGTCAACCAATTGCGTTAGGTATGAATTCTCTTTATACATTTATTAATGATATTACAATTAACTATGCTGGTGCCCCAATAATATATGGAGCAATTCTAGGAGGCATGATGGGTGTTGACTTAGGAGGACCTATTAATAAGACAGCGATGCTTGTATCTTCAGCAATCTTCGTTGATACAATGGCTCAATTTGGTCCTGAAGGTGTAAATGCAATTCCTCAAGCTGCTACAGGTGCAGCAATTGCAGTAGCACCACTTGGCGCAGCGATTGCTACATGGATGTTTAAAAAATATTTTACTACTGAGGAACGTGCCCTTGGATCTTCAGCATTTGTAATGAGCTTAGTAGGAGTTACTGAAGGCGCAATTCCATTTGCAGCAGCGCATCCATCTCTTATCATTGCCAATACACTATCATCTGCTTTATCAGGAGCATTAGTCGCTTCCTTAGGTATTCACTTCTATGGAGGAGTCGGTTCTCCTCTGGGAGCATTTGTTGGTTATACAACTGGGCCAGCTTTATCATGGTTATGGTGGATTATTATAATCGTTTTTGCAGCATTTGTTAATGCTTTTCTATACAGATTTATCTTGAGAAAGCGAGTGATTGCTAATGTCTAATATTTTTAATAAAGAAAATATATTTATCGTAGATGAAGAACTAGAGGATAAGAATTCATTATTTAAAGTAATTGCTAAAAAAGCAAGTAGTTTGGGATATGTGTATTCGGAAGAAGAGTGCTATCGAGGATTATTGGCTCGTGAAAATCAACAAACGACGGGTTTTGAGGGTGGATTTGCCATTCCGCACTGTAAAAATAATACGATAAAAGAACCTAAACTATTACTTTTTAAAACGTTACCTATTCCTTGGGATAGTTTAGATGGTCAACCAACTGTTTTTTCATTCGTCTTACTTATTCCAGAACAATCAGCGAAAGAACATTTGCAATATTTAGCAAAAATAGCAAGGTCATTAATTGATCAAGAATATCGTCAGGAACTATTAGTGGCTGATAAAGAAAACATCTATTTGAAAGTAAGTAAAAAATTGGAGGTTTGATTTTAAATATGAGTAAAGTACATGTAGTCAATCACACACATTGGGATAGGGAATGGTATTTTACAACTGCAGATGCGATAGTATTAAGTGAAAACTGTTTTACAGAGGTTTTAGATGAGTTAGTAAATAATCCACAAGCTAAATTTTGCTTAGATGGTCAATCATCAATTCTGGATGATTATGTTCAATTAAGACCAGATAGAATTAAGCAAATTGAAAAATTTGTTAGTCAAAATCGTTTAGCAATAGGTCCTTGGTATACGCAAACTGATGCATTTTTTGTTAATGCAGAATCAATCATTCGAAATCTAACAGTAGGAATAAGAGATAGTAAAAAATATGGTGATTATATGAAAATAGGTTATTTGCCTGATACTTTTGGCTTTAATGCGCAGATGCCTACTATTCTAGAAAACTGCGGAATTGATAATATCATTTTTTGGAGAGGGATTAATTTTAATAAACATGTTAAAGGTCCTTACTTTAAATGGAAAGGACTTGGCGAAAAAGAAATTATAGCTGTAAATTTAGTTGATGGTTATGGTTCAGCATCACACTTGAAAGATACTAATGATTATCTTGAAAGAAAATTATTTCCTAATACTAAAAAAATAAATAATTTAAGCAAACAACAAGAGGTTCTAATGACAGCAGGTGGAGATCAATTAGACATAATAAATGATTTGCCACAAAAATTACTTTCTATTAATGAAAAAACAGAGGACCAATATGAAGTAAGCACATATGAAACATTCATGGATTATTTACGAACGCAGGAAAATTTGGACATGTATGAAGGTGAGTTTAGAGAACCTTGTACAGCACGGGTGCACAAATCCATTGGATCAGTTAGGTATGATATCAAACGATTTAATTTTATTATTGAGCAAAAACTATTAAATCGAGTTGAACCGTTGATTGCAATTGCAAGAGCGAACGGTATCAATATTAGTGAGAAACTGTTACATGTCGCATGGAAGAAAATACTTGAAGGGCATGCACATGATAGTATGGGCGGTTGTGTGTCTGATGATGTAGCAATCGATATCATTCATCGTATGAAAGAAGCAAATGAAATGGCAGATGGAATTGAAAACATAATTGTTAAGCGTCTATCTGAACAAATGAAGTTAACAGATAAAGAAATCATTGTATTTAACACCCTACCAACTCCGTATAAAGGATATAAAGTCGTTGAATTTATGGCACCTTCAAAGAACATTAGACTAAAAGGTTATGAAGATGCACTATTGTTAGAAGCTGTATATTATGATGGGAAAGATAATTTATTACTAGAAACACCAGAAGGGCCAAAATATATAAATGAGGATCCTTACTACAAGCTCAAGGTACTAATCAATATTGATTTACCAAGTATGGGGTACCGTGTAATTGATTTTGAAGATGTAGAACCAACTATTTTAGAATTGGAAGCAACAAAAGATACAAATATAAGTAATAAGTATTATCGTATTAGTTTCAGTGATAATGAATTAGAGTTAACAACGCATTTCGGGAAAAAAATACGTAACTTCATTCAATTTGAAGATAGTGGAAATGATGGTGATACGTATGATTATTCACCTTTACGAGGAGACAAGCCAGAATTACTATCTTTATCCCTTGATAAGATAGAGAAAGCTCCACAAGTAGAGGTAATGACACTAACAGGTACTTTCCATTTGCCATATCAATTAAGTGATCGACTTAACCCAGAAGGCAAAAGAGATATATTATCTATTGAGTTGATGATAAGCCTTACAAAGGACACAGACAGAATCGAATGCTCATGTAAAGTAGATAATCAAATTTATAGTCATCGACTACGCGTTAAAATCAATACTGATGTTATGGCTAAAGAGACGATTGCTTCATTACCTTTTGGTTATATTCGTCGTCCAGTCCTTAATGGAGAGCCACAAAATTGGCAGCAAGAGTTTGTTGAATGTCCAATAGATATTGAACCATATGATGCGTCAGTTGCAGTGGAGTCCAATCAATATAATATTAGTGCATTTGGCAAAGGGATAAAGGAATATCAGTTTATTGGTGAAAGTCTTTATTTAACCTTATTTGCAACGACTAGTCAGTTAGGGAAGCCAAACTTGGTTTATAGACCTGGACGTGCATCAGGAGATACGACAAAAAAAGGTCATGTTATGATACCGACACCAAAAGCTGAATTAATAGGTATAAATGAATTTGAATTTTCTTTCCGTGTAGCTGAAGGTCAATTTGATGAATACTCTGCAGCTAAATGTTGGGAAGAGTATACAATTGAACATATTAGTTATCAACCACAAATGTTGAATAAATTTATCTATCGTTTGGATAATAAAGTTCAACCACGTGAAAAGCTATTATCTTCACCTTTAGAATTTTCGTTGTTAGAAGTAAGTGAAGAGAATCTGTATAGCAGCTTGTCTCCATCTTTATATGATGAAAATGCATTTTTATTACGTATAAAAAATCCAACGAAAGAGGATAGGCAGTTACTACATTATGATTTTAGCCAATTTAAACGTGTCGTTAAAGTTAATTATATTGAAGATATTTGTGAAGATGAAAAATATATTATTCCTGCATATGACACGTTAACTCTTAAATTATGGCTTTAAGTACAACTGTATTTCGGATACAACTGCTTGCTTTTTCGCTAATTACATCGTTATTGATTTTTCAATATGAGCCATTGATGAGCGATAAAGGTGTGCCAATATCCTTAAGTCTAGTTATATTCAGCATTTCTCAAATCATTATCATGCTAGCCACATTATTTTGGGGTAAAGCGATAACGTATGTGCAAAACGGAAATAGACTAATTGAGATATCACTTATAATTCGCATAATCATTACAAGTATAATGTATTTTATTGAACAGAATGACCTTTTTATCTTATTATTCCTACTCTATCACACGGTATCATCTAGTATTGATATAACGTTTGAAGGGATGCTAGGACGTTGGGCTTACAATCAAAATCGTCCATTTGGTAAATTTCGTTTATTTGGTTCGATTGGTTATGCAAGTAGTGGTTTAATTGCTAGTTTCATATACGCACTAACGAAGCAAATTGATTTTTTACTCCTTTTTATCATGGTTATTAACATTATCATTTTAGTGGGAACAATTTTGTTCCCACTAAATGTTCAAATGAAGAATAGGGTTAAGCAAAAAAAAGAACCTATAGATAAAAAAGTGTATTTGCTTATATTGTTAGGAGCATTGATTACGAATTTACCTAATAGCTTTGGTGTAGTATTAAATAGTCATTACAGATCAACATTTCATTTAACTGTTGAGGAAGCTACGTTTTATACTGGTCTTGCTTTATTAGTTGGCTCATGTATTTCAGAGGTTACTGGTTTTTATTATGTTGATAGACTAATTCAAAGGTTTCAAGCAAAGAACATTATTTTAATAGGAATGATGTTGTGTCTAATTCGTTGGTTAATAGCAATATTTGCAGATAGTTCTGTTATGTTTACGGCAACTTATATTTTTCACGGTATAAGCTTTGCGCTAATTTACCTAGGCTGCGTTACTTTTGTAAAAGAAACGCATGGGGAAGAATCAGTTAATAAAACTGTAATTAATTTTTCTTTGATGGCAGCGTTAATCGGTTTTTTATTTACACAATTATTTTCAGTTGTATTAACCTATTATACAACGGGCTTCCTTCTAGGATTATTTATAATTATCAGTTTGTTTGTTAGTTTATTGTATTACTACTATTATTGGAAGTGATTTATATGAATTACCTTGCCCTTGATATAGGGGGGACTAATACTAAATATGCGATTATTTCTAATGATGGGAAGTTGTTGAAGAAGCAGGAAGTAAAGACTCCAACAAGTTACGAGTACTTACTGGATTTTATTATTACTACTTTCCATAATGAGAATGTAAATTCAAAGTTTATTGGATTAAGCTGCCCAGGAATTTATGATCCTACATTAAATCAAATAACCGGTTCTTCAGCGTTGAGTTATTTAATTGACAAAGATATCGTTGGAGACATAAAAGGCGTTTTACCAACGGTTGATGTTTTAATTGAAAATGATGGTAATTGTGCATTGCTAGGTGAAGTTTGGAAGGGACACGCACAAAATGTTAGTGACGCTGCGATTATTGTAGTGGGAAGTGCAATTGGGGGAGGAGCCTTTGTTAATGGTCAGCTATTAAGAGGTGCTTTCTTAAATGCAGGTGAGTTTGGATACATGATGATTGATAATAACGTTGAAAATCAATCATATCACTCTTTTGGAGGTAAGGGTGGTCTTAATGGATTAATCAGACTAGCCCAAAAACAAGGTTATCCTGTTACAAATGGTCTCGAACTTTTTCAAGAAATGGAGGGTAATCCTGAAATTCGTTTGTTTGTCGAACAACAACTATTATATACTGCTATTGGTATCATCAATATACAGTATGTTTTAGATCCATCCATTATTATTATTGGTGGTGCGATAAGTAAGAATGAGAAGTATATTGAGTTGTTGAATAAAGCTTTAGAAAAAATAATGTTGCAACGACCTCTTTATAAAGTCAGACCACATATCATGCCTGCAAAAAATAGTAATGATGCCAATCTATTATGAATTGTATATAAATGTATACAAACAATATCTAAATACGGAATTTGTGAGAATAAACAACAATAAATATTTGGCAATGCTACTAATCTAACATTAGATTGGTGGCTTTTTTTAATTATCAAGGTAAATTTAAAAATCGGTTTTTCGAAATAGGAAGTTTTCTAAAAATAATGGTTTAAATGAAAAAGATGGTAGATTTAGACCATCTTTTTTGAGATTATTTTATAATATTAATAAGGTTGTAAACTGGAGGGATGTTAAGTGTTATATGGTGGCATAGAAGCCGGTGGTACAAAATTTGTATGTGCTGTAGGAAATCAGCATGGGGACATTATTGAGAGAATCTCTGTTGAAACAACGACTCCAAAAGAAACAATGGAAGAAGTGATTTCCTTTTTCGGAAAATTTGACATCGCTTCTATTGGCATTGGTTCTTTTGGGCCGATTGATGTGAATGAAGAAAGTTCGACTTATGGATCAATCACAACAACTCCAAAATTGGCTTGGCGAGGTTATCCTTTTGTAGCTGCTATGAAAGAAGCTTTTCATGTACCAGTTGGATTTAATACAGATGTGAATGTGGCAGCTCTCGGAGAAGTTACATATGGTGCAGCAGCAGGACTTGATAGTTGTTTATATATTACAATAGGAACGGGTATAGGAGCTGGAGCTGTTGTTCGAGGCGAGCTTTTGAAAGGGTTGTCTCACCCTGAAATGGGGCATATTTTAGTACGACGTCACCCGCAAGATACATATGTTGGGAATTGTCCATATCATAAAGATTGTCTTGAAGGATTAGCAGCAGGTCCAGCCATCAAAGCACGTTGGGGAAAAAGAGGAATGGACCTTCAAAATCAGCAAGAAGTATGGGAAATAGAAGGTTATTATATTGCTCAGGCACTGATGCAGTATATTTTGGTGCTATCGCCGAAGAAGATTATTATTGGCGGTGGTGTTATGAAGCAAAAACAATTGTTTCCTATTATCTACAGACATGTAACAAAATTGATTAATCATTATGTGGAATTACCTGCAGGAAGTGAGTATATTGTTAGCCCGAAATTGGGCGATAATTCTGGAATTATAGGCTCGCTAATTTTAGCCCATCAAATGCATACTGAATCACATTGATCTATTTGTATCATATTTAGAAATAATTAAACGAGCTATTCTTTATGTTTAGAAAGAATAGCCCGTTATATTTATTAAATGGTTTGCTCCAAATATTCAATGCTTTTCTTCAATCGACGTAATCCTTCTTCAACTTTATCACGAGGGCAACCGATGTTCATTCGGATGTAGCCTTTGGCGTCTTCGCCGTATGTTTCACCAGGCATAATCGCAACTTTCCCATGATGTACAAGTGCGTTTTTAAGTTGTTCACTTGTAAAAGGAAGCTCTGATACATCAATCCATGCTAAGTATGTTGATTCTGGTACAACAAGACGGATAGTGGGAATATGTTGTTGCAAGAAGGTTTGAACTAGTTTTAAGTTTTCCTTCACATACTCATTTAGTTCATCCACCCAGTCATCGCATTGCTCATATGCAACAATTGTTGATAGTGTACCAAATACACTTGCACAGGAAATACCATCGCGGTTTTTCAATGTTACAAGGAATTTTTCCCGAAGTGCTTCATCAGGAATGATACTATACGAACCACTTAAACCAGGTGTATTAAATGTTTTACTTGCAGAAGTACAAATGCATACTTTACTTACATCTGTAGCAGCATTAATGATTGGAATATGAGGGTTGGTGCCATGCACAATATCCATGTGAATTTCATCTGAAATAATATAGACATTATGCTCATTACATAAAGCAATAATCCGATTTAATTCTTCTGAAGTCCATACGCGACCTGTTGGGTTTTGCGGACTGCAAAGAAGTAGCACTTTAGCTCTTGGATGAGCTAATTTTGCTTCTAAATCGGTAAAATCAATTGTGTAAATGCCATTATTATTACGTAATGGATTGCTAGAGAGTGTACGATTATTATCATGAATTAGTTTAAAGAAAGCATCATATGCAGGTGTTTGTGTCACAATGTAATCGCCTTCTTCTGTTAAAAATTCAATTAGTTTAGAAATTGAATAAATAACGGTTGGACTATATACAACCCAATCTTCTTCAATATAACATTTGAAACGTTTAGTATACCAATGACTAATAGCACCTTTGAATTCAGAATGATTCCATCTCGTATAACCGAAAATTCCATGTTGCATTCGCGTTTCCATTGCTTTTAATATCTCAGGTGGACAAAGGAAGTCTGTATCTGATATTGAGAAGGGAAGAAGATCCTTTTCTCCAAATCGATCTTCAATATAATCCCATTGTGTACAATACGTACCTAAGCGGTTAATTCTTTCATCAAAGTTATATTTCATCTTTTAAAACCTCTTTTTGTAAAAGTAAGAGAAGAGCAGATGCTCTCCTCTTTATTTCTATGCAATCAGAACAATTTTTCCATTTGTGATTTTAGTATCGCCACTTGTGGTCCGATGATTACTTGCAAGCTGTGATCATCTAGTTTAACGATTCCAAGTGCTCCACATTCTTTTAACACAACATCATTCACTTTGTTCATGTCATTCACAACAAGACGTAAACGTGTAATACAGTTATCTAATGTTTCAATATTTTCTTTTCCACCTAATGCTGTCAAAATTCTTTCGGCGTTGTGGCTTGTACCTTTTGATGAAGTAGGCATAGATTCTTCGTTATCCCCATCTTTTGCTTCTTCGCGACCAGGTGTTTTAAGATCCCATTTCGTAATTGCAAAGCGGAAGATGAAATAATAAATTGCAAACCAAGCTGCACCAACTACAAGTACAAGATACCATTTTGTTTTGAAGCCTTGCATAATACCAAAGATTAAGAAGTCGAGAATACCCCCATCTGTATTTCCGATTGTTACATCAAGCATTGCCATAGTCATGAAACCAAGACCAGTTAATACAGCATGTATTAAGAATAATACTGGTGAGATGAATAAGAATAAGAACTCGATTGGTTCAGTGATACCTGTTACTAGTGTTGCGATTACACCAGAGATTAATAATCCTTTGATTTTTTTCCGATTTTCAGGACGTGCTGTATGATAAATAGCTAATGCTACAGCGGGTAATCCGAACATGAATGATGGCATTTTACCTTGAGATAAGAATGCAGTAGCATCTGGGCTGAATGGAAGTCCAGCTTGTAATTGCGCATAGAAGATGTTTAGTGCACCAGAGATTGTTTCTCCGTTCACAACTTCTGTACCACCAGCTTCTGTGAAACGAATCATTGCAACTAAAATATGGTGTAAACCGAATGGTAGTAATAGACGTTCTCCGAAACCGAATAAGAATGGTCCGAATACACCAGCACCTTGAATGATTGAGCCGATACCGTTAATACCAGCAGCAAAGATTGGCCAAACCATCGGAATAGCTACCCCGACAATTGACATTACTAATGCAGTTATGATTGGAACGAAACGCGCACCACCGAAGAAGGCGAAGGCATCTGGTAATTTAATAGCATAGAATTTATTGTGAAGTAGGTAAACGATGATACCAGTGATAATACCGCCCAGTACACCCATCTCAATCGTTTGAATACCCATTACCATACCTTGACCAGCTGTACGCATCGCATCAGCAGCAGCTAATTGATCTGTTAGTGTTAAATAGAAATTAATAGATAAATTTAAAAGTACATAACCAACGAAACCAGAAAAAGCAGCTACACCTTTCTCATAACGTACAAGACCCAATGGAATAGCCATTGCAAAAAGTACAGGTAAATAAGTGAATGCAAATCCACCCACTGTGGACATCCAGCTAAAGATAGCTTGGAGAATATCATTTCCTAGAAAAGGAAATGTTTCAATTGTTGTAGGACTGGTAAAAGAACTTCCAATTCCAAGCATTAGTCCCATAAAAGCTAGCAACGCAACAGGAAGCATAAATGTCTTACCAATTCCTTGGAAAAATTCCCATAGCTTAGACTTTAGAGATTTTTTTTGACTCATCTCTTACATTCCTTTCTTGTTGAAGAATTGACTTTAGAATACTGCGAGAGATTGTTTCTTGCAATCGTTTTCATGTATTTTGTAAGGGCATACATTATTTGTAACTGCCGTACATTTTAATTACATAAAGCTATAAAGGGAAATAGAAAAGGACTAATGTAGGCTACAACAAACCTGTTCACTAGTCCATTTCTTACTATTTTTTGTTAGAGTATTCATTTACATATGTGATAATTATTAGGTCTAGTATAATACTTAATGGAAAGCGAGAGCTCATGTCTAAATCATCATAATACATGTTGACAATATAACCTTGTATGGATAATGTCGCATCTTGCAGTAGTCGATTATTATGCTGTCCTGTAATCGCAATGGTTTTAACATTTCGACTTTTTAAAATATGTGCATATTCAAGCATATTTAATGTTTCACCACTATAGGAAATCAGTATAGCTAAATCTTTCTCAGTTAAACTATTAGCCACACTTCTCAAGGCATCCCAATCTTCACGAGCGTTGCATAGTTTCCCAGAGAAGACTAATTTTCTAGCAGCATCAACACATGTAGGTAGTGAATTACCTACGCCAAAAAACTCTACTTGTGGACTTTCGTTAATATATTTGGCTGCTAATTTAATTTTTTCTTCATCGATTAGTTGAAGCGTTGTGTCAAGCTCTTCTTTTATGCGTTGTATATGACTACCGAGAGCGAAGGAAGAGGGAGATTGGAAGTTTACCTGCTTCTCCTCTGAGTCGGCTAACTTGCTCAATGTATATTTCATATCTTGAAAGCCTTGAAAACCTAATTGTTTACATGTTCGGCTAATTGTCGCAGTAGAAACAAAAATCTCTTTTGATATCTCTTGTACATTTAGTTTTGTTACGCGTTCAGGATTTCTTAATATGTACTCTAATACTTGTTTTTCAAGCTGACTTAATTGATCGCGATGTTGTGCTAGCTTTTTGAAAAAAATCTGCATTGCATGATTCACTCACTTTATTTAGATACTTACCTATACTATGGTCTATTTTTATGAAAAGATATATAGTAAATTTGTTTATTTTCACATATCACATTTTTAAAACTCAAACTCAAGTGTTTTACACTTCGTAACATACTCAAACCCTAACTTTTTTCCTAATCGTTTTGACTCTTCATTTGTTTCCATCGTTGACCAATGCGGTATTATCCCATCTTTCATACAATTCTCCAAATATGCTGCACATGCTAAAGTTGCTAGGCCTTTGTTCATTTCATCCTCGTCATATGTTTCTATACTGATTTCATGGTCTTTTCTATTTACACAGCAAGACAAACAAGCGCTGACAATTTTATCACCTTTCATGACGCAGTAACCAAGCCCATGTGTAAGATAATCATCTATCGAATACCAAAATTCACATAAAACATCAAATAATATGTTATCTCGGTCGTTATTAATAATGTCAGCATCAATTTTTTTAATAGAATATCCATCTATCAGGGACTTATAGCTACTCTTAAGGTAATTGAACTTTTCTTGGTTAAATTGATAGTAATATTCATAATCGGGTTCATACTCTCTATGTGAAATAGCTTTTTCTACGACTTTTTCCCATTTTTCATCCTTAACAAGTGCAATAAAGTATGTACCACCACATGATTCATAAGTATCTATTTTTAATTGATTTTCAATAAACTCACGTAAATAATCGATGAATTTTTTATTAGTAGCGTCTCCTATGAAAATGCTAATAACACCTATTACATCGATCAACGCCGTTCGAGGTGTCTCTACATTATCAACGTATATCGTGCCTCTATTGGTACCGTTAATAATTGCATTTAGCGTCAAATCATTCTGTTGTTCGGGTGTTTGTAATAATGATCTTATCTTTTGATAATCTTTTTTATCAAGTTTATAAATCATTATGATACGCTCCTTCTTTTTTTAAAATTGCATAGACCAAATCAAATCGAAGTTACTTACATTAAAACTGGAGCACTAATCCGGTCTCACCTTCAAAGGTTTCTCCATTCGGTGTAAATCCTAATTGCTTGTAAAAATCAATAGGGCTTCCTTCACCAACTTCACAACTTGTTACCATTTCATTAATTCCATGGCCTTTTAAGTGTTTTATAAGTAATTCAATCGCTTGTTTGCCATAACCTTTTCCTTGATAGGGGCCAGCAATCATAAAACGCCATAAATAAATTCCGTGAACGTCTATACCATCATCATAGTTAGAACTTTGATGTAACATAATGAAACCAATTGCATGATCACCGGCATAAATAGATCTAAACCAAGCGTTTTCAGAAAAGGAAGCTTGAGCTATAGATATAGCATTATCAGCAACCATATCTCGTTGAACTTTAGAAAGGGTATTGCTCAAATTACATATCTCAAGAACATTTGTCGCATTTATTCGCCGAAAATGAACATCTTTCATTTTTGTCACTCCTTCATACGTTTCTATCTCATTACTAATCATTTAATAAATTGACACGAGTTATATACTGCCTGTTAGTTAGGCTACTACATGTTCACTGATAGGTAATATCTGCCTTTGTATAAGTGAAATGAAACTTTTAATTCGTTTGAATTCACAATAAGGCAGCGGAGCAAAGTCGTTTTGACAAAGCTCCTGTCTTAATTGCTGGTCATAGTCCACGTTCCTTTCTTGAGAGGATTCAAGTTCTTCGGCTAAGAGTATACGAGCTCGGTACAGTCGGGATTTTACCGTACCTTCTGGAACACCTATACAATCAGCTACTTGTTTAATTGTTAAATCTTTGTAATAGTGAAGGTGGATAACGATACGTAGATCCTTATCTAAATTCTTTATAGCATCCTTTAGTTCTATGACTTCGTATGGAACATTTGCCGCTTTAACACTAAGTATGATTCGATTGCTATTTTGGGCACGCTTCTTAGTCCGCAAAAATTGAATACACTCATTAATAAGTATCCGGAACATCCATGTTTTAAAGTAAGCAGGCTCTTTCAATGTATGTAAAGACCTGAAAGATTTAAGAATGGTTTCCTGTACAGCATCATCACAATCGGCATCTTGCTTCAGATAGGCACGAGCTAAACCATATAGATTGCGTTCGTATGTTTGAACCAACCTGCTAAATGCATCACCGTCTCCACGCATAGCTTGCCGGATATCCTGCTCAATATCTTGCTTTGTATTCACATTTTAGTACCTCCTTTAAAACTTCTTTATTTGTATTACATAAGTTTAGACGGAAAAGGAAGACTTAAGG
>NZ_JBALMO010000121.1:0-2685 GCF_036963345.1 Bacillus sp. JJ722 | reverse complement strand
ACCCGTCCGCCGCTAACTTCAGGGAGCAAGCTCCCATCCATTCGCTCGACTTGCATGTATTAGGCACGCCGCCAGCGTTCGTCCTGAGCCAGGATCAAACTCTCCAAAAAGTGTTTGACTTGCTCATAAAAGTTTTGTTTCTATCAAGTAGAAACTTTGTTTTAGAATTAACGTTGACGTGTTGTCTTGTTTAGTTTTCAAAGATCATTTCGTTGCTGTTGAAGCAACTTTTATATAATAACATTTTAGTTATTTAGTGTCAATAACTTTTTAATATTATTTTCATTGCTATTAAAGCAACTTTCATAATGTAACATTATATTATTGAGATATCAATATTTTCATAGAATAACTCTCAAAACCTATAATGTTATCATTCGTCTTTCAACGACAGATATTAATATAACATTAATATAATTTCCTTGCAAGGTTTTTTATAAATATTTTTCTTTTAAAAAGACTCTGCTAAATTATAATATTAATATTTAGACAAAAATAAGGGAAAGCAGATTACTAATGTTTCCACCCTTTTTAAGACTAATCTCTTTGCGATTATTGAATTTCTACAACAAATGTATAGGAAATTGTTCCGTTAGTCCATTCTGCTAAGACTTCATAGATATACTTACCTTTACTTGAAGGAATAATTATTTGATTAGCATCGTGTTCGATTTCTTTTCCTCTTCCTTTTTCATTCCATAAATAAACTTTAATATCCGGGTTTTTTTCAAACTTAATATCAACTTTTTGATTTGAATTTACGTTAATTGATTCTATATGGTCTACCATTTGATATGGAGATGCATGGTCTGTTTGCACAACTTCAGTCCCTAAACCTTTTTTTCTTTCCCATTGATAATCGCCTTCTTCCATTTGATACTCCATCCCGTTAATAATAATAAGTCCTGTCATAGATCGAGGAAATTCACTGTCTATGTCTTCAGCTTCCTTAACTACATTATTTGAACAACCCAATATCAAAAATATAGAGAATGCAAAAATCACTATAAAAAATGTTTTTAATCTCAAAATATTCCTCATTTATTAATTTGACGATAGTCATCTTTCAAAGTTTCACTGTTCTTATTCAAAACCATCTTATAAAAACAATACATTTTGAAATACGCAAATTATCATAAGTATCCGTCATCTCAAATACAAATGCTGTTAATTGAAATTCTTCAACGTAGCGTTTTATCCTTGAAACACTCGTTCTTTTTCTTTGTGCGATAAATTGCCACTATGTTAGGTTACTAAACGCTTTGCTCAATTTTGCCACCTCACCGTACATTTATGCTAGTTATACAAAGATTTCGGGAAGGTTTCCATTTATCTTTAACAGAACCTAAAAAAATAAAACTCCCCTCACTTCAAAACAAAGTAGAGGGAGTTTAGAATTTTCAACGATTGATATTACAAAGAAGCCCTATAAATGTCTAAAACATCTTGTTTGTTTAACTTTGTAAAACGACCGAATTCACCATTCACCATCGCTTTTTCTGCCATAATCTCTAACTTACTATCATCAATATCATAATCAGCTAATCGGGCTGGTGCACCTATACTATTCCAAAATTCACGTAGTTTTTGAATACCTTCCATTCCTATTTCTTCATCACTCTTACCTTGAGGATTTACATCAAATACTCTTACAGCTAACTGTTTAAAGCGAGATGGTTTAACCTGTAAGTTTTTCTTCATCCAGTGCGGAAAAAGAATAGCGAGTCCACCACCATGAGGAATATCATAAACTGCCGAAACAGCATGTTCCAGATTATGGGTAGCCCAGTCACCTTGATAGCCCATATTTAAAACGCCATTTAAAGCCATTGTTCCGTTATATAGAATAGTAGCGCGATATTCATAGTTCTCTAAATTCTCCAGCAATTTAGGCGCCGTTTCCATAACAGTAAGAAGCAGTGACTCACACATACGATCCTGCAAAAGTGTATTTTCTTCATGGTGAAAATAATGCTCTAACACATGTGACATCATATCAACAATTCCATAAATTGTTTGATTTTCCGGCACAGTGAAAGTGTTAACAGGATCTAATATCGAGAATTTTGGAAATGTCAAAGGACTTCCCCAACCATGCTTCTCCTTTGTTTCCCAATTCGTAATAACAGAACCTGCATTCATTTCAGATCCCGTCGCTGCAAGAGTTAATACCGTTCCGAATGGGAGAGCATCAGTCGCAACTGCTTTTTTTACAACAAAATCCCATGGATCTCCATTATACTTTGCACCTACTGAGATAAGTTTCGTACAATCTATAACACTTCCTCCCCCAACTGCTAAAAGAAAATCAATATTTTCAGCTTTGCAAATATCAATTCCTTTTTGTGCTGTTGTAAGGCGAGGATTAGGTTCAACACCAGATAATTCAAAAATTTTCACATCAATTTCATTTAAAACCTTGATTATGCCATCGTATAAACCATTTCGTTTAATACTCCCGCCACCATAAACAAGCAATACATTTTTACCGTACTTAGGAACTTCGTTTTTTAATTGTTCCATCTGACCTTTACCAAAGATTAATTTTGTAGGATTATAAAAAGTAAAATTTTTCAATGAGTAAACCTCCTATTCCATTCTTTATTATATAGAAAACATAGTAAAACTATAACAAAAAAAGACCAGCTAAAATAGCTGATCTTTAATAACCTGGCAACGTCCTAC
>NZ_JBALMO010000120.1:0-21383 GCF_036963345.1 Bacillus sp. JJ722 | reverse complement strand
CGCTCGACTTGCATGTATTAGGCACGCCGCCAGCGTTCGTCCTGAGCCAGGATCAAACTCTCCAAAAAGTGTTTGTCTTGCTCATAAAGTTTTGTTTCTATCTAGTAGAAACTTTGTTTTAGAATTAACGTTGACGTGTTGTCTTGTTTAGTTTTCAAAGATCATTTCGTTGCTGAAGCAACTTTTATATAATATCATTTAAATTATTGATTGTCAATAACTTTTTTGATATTTTTTGTTGCTATCAGGAGCAACTTTTAAACTATAACACTCCGTTACTATCATGTCAACAACTATTTCAACATAATCATGTTGGTTAAGCTGTCATTTAGCAGCAACGGATATAAATATATCACTTTCAAACTAGCAAGACAAGAGTTTTTGTAAAAAAGTTTCTAGATTAGTAATAAACTTATAATCATTTAGCAAAACATT
This sequence comes from Bacillus sp. JJ722, assembly GCF_036963345.1. Lineage (NCBI taxonomy): Bacteria > Bacillati > Bacillota > Bacilli > Caryophanales > Bacillaceae > Bacillus > Bacillus sp. JJ722. Next base: position 20,948 of record NZ_JBALMO010000120.1, on the reverse strand, counting down.
GCACAGCAGAATTGATTAACAATGATGATTTCATACATGCTTGTTTACAATTACCATCTATAATAACTAGCAAGGTGAATTCATCATAAGATAATTCCATATTAAATATACGTGTTTAAAGACCCTCCCTTATTCCCTAAACAAAAAGAGAGAAAAAACCCACCTGGTCTTCCCTCTCTTTAGACAGCTACAATTAAGTCAAATTATTCATTTGCTCTTTCACTTGCTTGCGTAAGGCATTCTTTTGAAATTTACCGACAGATGTTTTCGGAATCTCTTCTATAAACAAAATATCATCAGGTAACCACCATTTCGCAAATTGAGGTCTTAAAAACTCTTGTAATTCATTTTTCTCTACTTTATTTTTATACGCATCTTTCAATACTACACAGGCTAACGGACGCTCTTGCCATTCTTCATGCGGCACCGCGATAACACAGGCCTCAAGAACAGATTCATGCGCCATAAGCGCATTTTCTAGATCAACAGAAGAAATCCACTCACCGCCGCTCTTAATCAAATCCTTTGTGCGATCGACCAGCTTTACTGCACCTTCTTCATCGACTGTAGCTACATCACCTGTGTACAACCAACCATCTTTAAAAGCCTCATTCGTTCTATCATCTTGATAATATTCATCAGCAATCCAAGGACCTCGAATAAGAAGTTCTCCCATCTCACTTCCATTCCACTCTACTTCCCCATTCTCTCCGATTACTTTCATCTCAAGTCCCGGCACTAACATACCTTGTTTCGCTCGAAGATCTAACAATTCCTCCTCACTTAAATCCGTTTGATAGCTTTTTCTGCGAGATATTAAAGCAAGTGGTGCTGTTTCTGTCATTCCGTATGCATGAAGAAACGGGATTTTATACTTGGATTCAAATATACGGATGATACCTTTTGGAGCAGCTGCCCCCCCACAAAGAACCGCTCTTAATGAAGTAGTATCATAATTTCCTTGCTCTAGTGCTTGTAATAAACCAATCCATATTGTAGGTACACCCGCTGTGACTGTTACTTTCTCCTGCTCAATTAGCTCAGCAAGTAGTTTTGGAGTAAATTGGGGACCTGGAAACACTTGTGTACTACCAAACCACGTACACGCAAACGGCATTCCCCACGCATTTACATGGAACATCGGTACGACAGCCATCGCAATATCACTTTCAGATAATGACGCCGTATCTGCTAAGCCGAGCGCATAGGTATGCAGTACAATACCACGATGCGAATAAACTACACCTTTCGGTTTGCCAGTAGTAGCGGATGTGTAGCACATTCCTGCTGGTTCGTTCTCATCAATATCTGTAGCAAAAGCATAGGTAGGGTCATTATTAGCAATAAGTTGTTCATAGGAATAAACAGGACTGAGGGAAGTGTCTGGAAGTTCTGCTTGATCAGTCATAATAACGTAAGCTTTAACTGATTTGAAGTGCGGGTGTATTTTTTCTACTAGAGGTAAAATATCTTCGTCGATCAGTAACACTTTATCTTCTGCGTGATTAATAATATAAATAATATCTTCAGGTGAAAGGCGGATATTAATAGTGTGCAAAACAGCTCCCATTCCAGGTGCTGCAAAGTAAGCTTCTAAATGGCGATGATGGTTCCAAGCAAGTGTCCCAACACGCTCTCCTCGCTTCACACCTAGTTTATCTAAAGCATGAGCTAGTTTACGTGTTCGTTCTCCAATCTCTTTATACGTAAAGCGGTGAATACCGGAGTGTGTTCGTGAAATAACTTCTTTCTTTGCAAAATATTTTTCTGCTCTTTCTAGAAGCGATCCAACTGTTAAAGGCACATTCATCATATAGCCTTACTCCCTTCATTATTATAAGAACTTCATCATATATTGCATATTCACGTTGATTGGGAAATCAAAGTAGATACAATCGAAGAGGGTGCAACGACCCTCTTCGTCTATCAAAAAATTATAGTGTGGTATTTTCTTTTGAAAGAATATCTTCTAATTGCTTTCTTAGCAAAAACTTTTGAATTTTTCCACTTGCATTGCGTGGCATTGCATCACAGAAAATGTACTTCCGAGGACGTTTATAATTAGCTAGCTTATCACTGTTCTTACAATACGCTTCTAAATCAGCAGCTGTTATTGTCTCATCCTTTGTTACAATGAATGCTGTTACTAACTCACCCCAATGTTCATCAGGTTGACCAATGACTGCAACGTCTAGAATACCTGGGTATTCATATAGCAAATCTTCTACTTCTCTAGGATATACATTCTCGCCACCACTAATAATCATATCGTCCACACGATCTTTCACCCATAAGTATCCTTCATCATCTAAGTAACCAATGTCACCAGAATGGTACCACCCTTTATAAAGCGCTTTCTCGGATTCCTCCTCTCTTTGGAAATATCCTCGCATTACACATGGACCTTGAACGATAATTTCTCCTGTTTGACCAGTTGGAACAATATCATCTGGTTCAGATGGGCCATCTTCTTTAGGTCTTACAATTCGTATTTCGTGATTGAGGCATGCTTTTCCTGCCGAACCTGCTTTTCTTATTTGATCTTCTTCCGTTAAAAATGTAATAGCTGGTCCCATTTCAGTCATTCCGTACGCTTGTACCTGCTGAACGCCTAATTTCTCGCGGCAGGCTGTTACTAAAACTGGTGCCATTGGGGCTGCACCATAAAGTCCTAATTTCAAACTAGATAAGTCATATTTCTCATAGTTTTCTTGTAATAACATATTCCACATCGTCGGCGCTGCAAAAAACTTTGTAATGCCTTCTTTCTCTATAGCTTCAAGCGTATTTACCGGATTAAACTGATGCATAATAACATTCGTAGCACCAGAATGTACACGTGGAAGAAACGCAACATGTAGTTCCGCGCAATGGAACATTGGAGCAATAATCAAACCACGATCATTAAACGTTACTTTCGTGTATAGAATAGCAAACATACTTTGCTCGACCATATCACGATGACGGTGAATAACTCCTTTAGGTCTTCCTGTCGTACCACTTGTATACATAATGGCATAATCATCGTTTTCATTAATAACTTCGTCGATCGCTTCTGTAGAGGCTTGTTTAACGTTTGATTCATAATGAACGGCATAACTAGGTGTATCTTGATCGGTATACCAGAAAGATATATGAGGGAAGCGATGTTCAATTCTTGCTACAACCTCTTCTAAAGCTTGTTCGAAAAGCACTACTTTCGGAGCGGCATCTTCAAGAATATAAGCTACTTCCTCTGGCATTAAGCGGAAGTTAATTGGATTAAAAATAGCACCTAGCTTCGCGCATGCAAAGAACGCTGTCGCTAGTTCTTCACGGTTATAAAGGATTGTAGAAACACGATCTCCTTTCTTCACACCCTGCTCCTTCAATGCGTTTGCTAGTCGATTTACTTCTTCGTTCCACTCTTTATACGTGTAGCGATTATTGCTTCTAATGTCATATAACGCTTCTTTGTTCGGATAGTTTCGAACCGTTAAATCAAATATACTTCCAATCGTAATACCCATTATGCTTCCCTCCTTTTATAGAAATCCCATTAATCTAATCTTTCAATGATTGTGGCGTTCGCCATTCCATGTCCTTCACACATCGTTTGTAATCCGTAGCGTCCACCCGTTCTTTCTAATTCACCCATCATTGTTAACATCAACCTTGCACCACTTCCTCCTAATGGATGACCAAGTGCAATAGCTCCTCCGCATGGATTTAACTTCTTCGGATCAGCACCTGTTTCTTTCAACCATGCAAGAGGAACTGACGCAAAAGCTTCATTCACTTCAAATACATCAATATCATCAATTGATAACCCTGATTTCTTTAAAGCTTTTTGTGTAGCTGGAATCGGACCTGTTAACATCAACGTTGGATCTGATCCAACAACCACTCTCGTATGAATAAGGAAACGAGGCTTTAATCCAAGTTCTTCAGCTTTTTCTCTACTCATAATGAGTAATGCTCCCGCTCCATCGCTAATTTGACTAGCATTCCCCGCATGAATTATGCCATCCTCTTGGAATGCAGGCTTTAATCCACTTAGAACTTCTACCGTAGTTCCTTTTCGTGGACCAGCATCCTGCCGTACTTCTTCTGTTTCTCCTTCACCAATTGTCACACATACTGGCATAATTTCATCTGTAAAATAACCCGCTTCCTGAGCCTTTAGTGCTTTTTCATGACTTTCAACAGAGAATGCATCAAGGTCTTCTCTCGTAAAACCATATTGTTCTGCAATTCTTTCAGCTGATAAGCCTTGATTAATGATTTCATACTTACTTCGCAATTGTTCACTTGGTTTAACACCTTGATAATTAGAACCCATCGGAACACGCGACATACTTTCAACGCCACCTGCAATGACAATATCCATGTCACCTGCAAGTATAGCTTGAGCTGCAAAATGAACAGCCTGCTGGCTAGAACCACATTGACGATCGATTGTCGTTCCTGGAACATTGATTGGTAAACCTGCGATAAGTGCTGCTACTCTTGCAATATCACCTGCTTGTTCGCTAACTTGCGAAACACAACCAAGGATGACATCATCAATTAAGTGGGGATCGATGCCAGCTTTGTTGACCAATTCTTTAATTACAAGTCCAGCTAAATCATCTGGTCGAATATCTTTTAAGTAACCATTTCGCTTCCCTACAGGCGTTCTTACCCCTTCTACTATGACCGCTTGTCTCATTCTAATTCTCTCCTTTTCTATAAACCTAAGTTTTTCGCAATAATTGTTTTCATGATTTCATTCGTTCCTGCATAAATACTTGCTACTGGAATATCACGGTATCTTCTAGCAATCGTGTATTCTTCCATATATCCATAGCCACCATATAATTTCATACATTGAGTTGCTATTTCTCTTGCCATCTCTGTCAGCTTCCACTTCGCCATTGAAACTTTTGTTACAACATTCTCGCCAGCCATATGGTCAGCAATTAGCGAATCTAGAAATGCTCTACTCATTTCAATATCTGTTGCCATTTCAGCAATCTTGAATTGTGTATTTTGGAATTGACTAATGTTCTTGCCAAAAGCGCTACGTGATTTCACATATTCAATCGTCGACGCTAGCATTTCTTCAGAAGATACTTGCGCACCAATCGCTACAAGAAGACGTTCTTGCTGCAGCTTCTCCATTAAATACAAAAAGCCTTTTCCTTCTTCACCTAATAAGTTCTCTTTAGGAACCTTACAATCTTCAAAGATTAACTCTGCAGTATCCTGACAATGTAATCCGACTTTATCTAACTTTCTACCTCGAGAAAATCCAGGTGTACCTCTTTCAATCACTAGCAAACTCACACCTTTATGTTTCGGAACAACTTTCGTATCCGTCTTCACCGCGACAACGATTAAGTCAGAATGAATACCGTTAGTAATAAATGTTTTTTGACCATTTACAATATAGTGGTCTCCATCTAAAACCGCTGTCGTACCAATACTAGCTAAATCAGAACCTGCTCCCGGTTCCGTCATAGCGATAGCTGTAATATATTCTCCCGTTACGCATTTCGGTAACCAACGTTCTTTCTGCTCCTTCGTTCCATATGCTGTAATGTACGGAACAACGATATCACTGTGCAGACCAATTCCGATTGTCCCTGTACCTACACGCTCGATTTCCTCATTAATTACAACGGAAAATCCCCAATCTACATTACTGCCACCGTACTCTTCAGGAAGATCCGGACAAAGGAAACCTTGTGCCCCCATCTTCTCCCAGAATGATCTAGGAATAATTCGATCCTTTTCCCATTGCTCATAGAATGGATACGCTTCTTTCTCTAAAAACTTTCGGAAAGATGCTCGGAAAATTTCATGCTCTTCATTTAAATATAGATGTTTCACTTTCATACACTCCTTCATCACTTTTGATTTGTTAGACCCTGTCTAAGCTGATATTTTAGTACTTTTCCTGATGCATTCCTCGGAAGCTGTTGTTCTATGAAAATTCTTCTCGGCACTTTATAACCTGCTAGTTTCTTACGACAGAAACTGCGTAGTTCTTGCTCATCAATTACTTGATCTCCCTTTGGAACAATAACAGCACAAACGGCTTCTCCCCATACTTCATCTGGTATACCAATAATGGCCGCTTCTAAAATATGTGGGTGCTCATATAAAACTTCCTCTACTTCGATGCTATAAACATTTTCTCCTCCGGAAATAACCATGTCTTTCTTGCGATCAACAAGCGAAATAAATCCTTCTTCATCAATCGTGGCTAAGTCACCTGTATATAGCCAACTATCCTTAATTGCCTCAAGTGTTTCAGCAGGCTTCTTATAGTATTCCTTCATAATCGTGTCACCACGTAATACAAACTCGCCAACCGCACCTGGTTGAATATCTTCACCATTTGCAGTTACTACTCTTGCTTCAGTAATAAAGAACGGCTTACCACCTTTACCAAAATGATGCTTATGTCCATCAGGATCTAATATAATTCCTCCCGGTCCAGCTTCTGTTAAGCCACATAAATTATAGAACTGATCGGTTTGAAACAACTCCATACTACGTTTCACAACTTCAGGAGCCATCGGTGCCGCTCCGTAAGCACAGCGCTGAACAGAACTCAAATCATAATCAAGCTTATTAGGCACTTGCAACATCATGTTGTACATAGCTGGGACACCAAAGAATAATGAAATACGGTGTTCGTCAATTGCTTTAAGCGTTTTTACAGGATCAAAATCACTATGAATGTAATGCGTTGCTCCTAAAACCACACCCGTAATAAAGAATAAATTCAATTGTGCGGAGTGAAAGAGCGGTGCTAAGTGCAACAAACGATCATGATGATTTAAACCAAGCCCAACAATCATCGTAATACCTACTTTAAAAATCCGGTTATGGTCGAATAATGCTCCTTTTGGACGCCCCGTCGTTCCGGATGTATATAAGATTTCTAAATCATCAAGCTCAGAAACTTTAATAGCTGGCTCTTCAACAATCGACGTTCGTACAGCATCATAGCTATAGAATCCAGCATGGATAGCAGAACCTGAAACAATCACGTTTTGCACATTTGTATTTTGTGCTGCTTCTGCAATAGTTGTTTCAAAACTTGCATCACAAATAACAAGTACACTGTCCGATTGTTCCAACATATAATGCAATTCAGAAGATGTAAGGCGTGTATTAATCGGAACGATAACTGCTCCTAATTTCGCTGCAGCAAAAAAAGCAAAGGCAAATCGATCAGAATTCTTCATCATGATGGCTACCTTATCACCTTTAGCTAATCCCAATGAACGAATGCCATGAGCAAACATATTTACCTCTTCGTTAAACTCGCGATACGTATACTTTCGATCTTCATAGTAAATAGCCACTTTATTAGGGTATTTACTGGCACTTTGAAATAAATAAGAACCAATATCCATTAAAGATCCCTCGCTTCTATAAAAATCTTTCATTCAAATTAAATGCAATTCCTATGCCAAACCATCCTTATTAGCTGTACCGCCATATTGCGTTATCCAATTGTTTATCCCAAATACATGCATGAAAAAAGGTGTCCATTTATAGGACACCCACTTTGGTTAGTTGATATTTCTTTAATTTTTCGTAGAGACTAGATCGACTAATTCCTAGCAATCTCGCTGCTTCTGCTTTATTCCCTTTTGTTTGCTTTAACGCTTTCTTAATTGCATTAATTTCCGCATCTTCGAACATCGTCGTATCCGGTTGTTCTAATTGTTGGCGTTCTAATTGCTTCAACATATAATCTGGCAAATCTTCAATTTGAATGCTTCCATGTTCGGCGAATGTCATCGCTCTCTCTAGCACATTCTTCAATTCTCTTACATTACCAGGCCAATGATAAGAAAGCATTGTTTTCTTCGCAGCTTGGTCCACTCCAGTAATACTTGTGCCAAGTACTCTATTTAATTCTTCCATAATATGAACAATGAGATGTTCAATGTCTGCTTGTCTATCGCGAAGTGGAGGCACGTGTAATGAAATAACATTTAGTCGGTAATATAAATCTTCACGGAATAAACCATCCTTCACCATTTGCTCCAAGTCTCGATTTGTTGCAGCAATAATCCTAACATCCACTTGAATTCTTGCTGTTCCGCCAACTCGGTAAAACTCTCGATCTTGCAATACACGAAGTAGTTTTGCTTGTAGCGTTAAAGACATGTCGCCAATTTCATCTAGAAACAGCGTACCCCCATTGGCTAAATCAAACTTGCCGATCTTTCCTCGCTGCCTAGCACCTGTAAAGGCTCCTTCTTCATATCCAAAAAACTCGGATTCTAGTAAGTCTTCCGGAATTGCCGCGCAATTTACAATGACAAAACGATCATCTCGTCTTGCACTACTCGAATGAATTGCATGTGCAAATAACTCCTTACCCGTACCGCTTTCACCTCGTATTAGCACCGTCGAACGACCTTTTGCTGCCTTTCTTCCGCTCTTTTTCAATTTATCCATATGGTAATCAACTGAATAAATTTGCTCCCAAGTATACTTAGCTGTTTCTGTCTCTCTATATTGCTTATGATAGAAATCTGCCTTACTTTCAGCTTTCTGCCATTTCTTGAATAGTTGGCCCACTTCATTTAATTGGCGAAACATCACCTTACCAATCGCCCCAATTACTTTGCCGTCATGAATAATCGGAATGCGATGCACAATATATTTAATCCCTTGCTCTTCCTCAAAATCGCTAAAATCCGCATCTTGTGTTTCAAATACATGCGTAAGCTGTAATTCTGGCAAGGCTTTTGAAACATGATGACCAAGTACATCTTCTTTTTGTAAATGAAATAACTGCAAGAGTGATGGACTAACCATTTGGACGATTCGCTTTTCATCGATCGTAATAATCCCATCGTAAGCATAGTCTAATGTTGTTTGCAGTGTGCTCTTTAAACTCTTAACCGTTTCCAACTCTTCTGCCATTCGTTCCAGCTCAGGCGTTTCTTGAAACAACACTATATATCCTTTCTCCATAGAATTTTGTTGATAAGGAGATAGGAAAGCGATGGCTTTACTGTCATGGAGGGTTATCGACATATAATTTTGATTTGGCGTTAATGAATTTTCTATATGGGTATGAAATTCAGGAATAATATGATGAAGTTGATTTCCGAGCATTCGATCTGCATTCTTCCCACTCATTCGCTTCAAACGATCATTAACATACGTAATCGTTAACTGTTCATCAGTCATAATGACTCCTATATGAGCGTGTTGAACAATGGTTTCAAGCTGCTCTTTCAAAAATTTCGTTGATTCAAACAGAGACAATACCATATCCGTTTTTGAAAAGAGCCCAATAACTTTACAGTCAGAATCAACAACAACCGCCGTTCCAACTTTACTTATTTTTGCTATTTCTACAATTTCATCAAATGGAGTATCGACATTAACAGTGATGACTTGTTTTTTTATATAATTTCGAATTGGAGTAGTGAGTGTGACTTCGTCAATAATCATTTGATGCAAATTTCGCCTCGTAAATACACCTTGTAACATGCCAGCTTCATTTGTTACTGGCAATAGCGTTAACTTTTGCCCTAATAGCAATGCAGCCGCTTCTTCAAATGTTGTTTCTTCGCTGATTTGACTTTCAAAACGAGAAATTCTTTTTCGAAATTCCACTATACTACTCCCCCTCCTATTTCCACATATACATTTTCTAAATATTATGAATTAAATCTATTTTACCGTATCATAATTTTCCAGATAAGCAAAGGCATCCTCTATACCACAATTAAAAAAACATACAAATGGCACATAAGCTTACTATGTATCATTTGTATGTTTCTTTATTTCTTATGAGCAGTAACTGCCACATTCTTACGATTTAATTTTATAAAAGAAATCCCTACCGAACTAACTAGCCAAATTACAAGCCCAACAATTACGCTAACAGCAAAGCTGCCACCGGCTTCCAGAATAGCGAATACCGTTACTACGCACATCAAGCAACCGATCATACCATAAACAGATCCTTTGGCAATGCATGCTGCCTTCTTCGAACCTGATTTAATACCGACCATTAATACTGCTGTAATCATAACTGCTGGAAAAGACGCAAAGATACCTGCAAGCAATTTCCAAGGTGAGATAACTGTAATTAAATAACTAAGCATTACAGCGGTCCCTCCGAGCAGAAAGCGAATGACTAAATCTTTGTTCATAAACTCATCTCCTCTTAAAACTGTGATGTTAGTAATACGACTGTGGCTGAAAATACTACCCAACACATCATTGAACTCGTTAAGCCTTTCTTCCATCCTTGCTTTAACAATAATTTACCCGCGATTAATGCAATTGCAATATTAATGATCATTCCAATAAGTGCACCTTTTGATAATACAATCGAATGTTCAATTAAAGATTCTCCACCGAAATCAAGTGCTGCTGTTAACAAAGCTGCTAAGTATACTGCTGGAAATGCGGCAAAGATTCCCCCTGCCCTCTCTCCAAGTTTCTTACCTACAATTGTACATGCGACTACGGCCGATCCCCCTAACAAGAATCGGATTAATAAAGCACTAAAAGATAACTCAACCAACGAATTTCGCCTCTTTTGCTCTTATTTACTTTCTCTCTTTTTACAATTTGTGAAACAATTCACAATATAGTTGCATATATTGTAACGCATTTTCATTTAATTTTCATGTATTACAACGAGAAAGTACTATGAGTTAAAGGAATATTTGTGAATTAACACAAAATTTTCAAACAAAAGTAAAATAAAGGTAGATGTACATTAAAAAGCCCATCTTAACTTCGACATTAAGATGGGCTCTACCCAAAAGCTTATTTCAAGAAGATGAAGTAAGCTAAGAATATAAGAGATAAACCGTACATAAGTGGATGTACTTTTTTCGCTTTACCAGCAACGATCATTGTAATTGGGTAGAACAAGAAACCAATTGCGATACCTGTTGCAATACTATAAGTTAATGCCATCATAGACACTGTGAAAAATGCAGGTACAGCGATTTCGAATTTATTCCACTCAATATCTTTAAGAGAAGAAGCCATTAATACACCAACGATAATCAATGCAGGCGCTGTAACAGCAGGTGTGATGACTGATAATAACGGGAAGAAGAACAGTGATAATAAGAACAATGCACCCGTTACAAGCGCTGCGAAACCTGTACGTGCACCAGCTGCAACCCCAGCAGATGATTCTACGAAAGAAGTTGTCGTAGATGTACCGAAAATCGCACCAGCAACAATCGCAAGAGAATCTGCTAACAAACCTTTTCCTGCACGTGGTAATGTATTACCTTTCATAATACCTGCCTGTTTAGTTACCGCTACTAGCGTACCAGCTGTATCAAAGAAAGCAACGAATAAGAAAGTAAGAATAACAATTAGAATTTGACCATCTAATAATTGACCTGGATCACTGAATGCTTCAAAAGCTGCACCAAATGTTGGTTCGATGCTTGGTACAGCACCAACAATAGCCTCAGGTGTTTTAATTAATCCAAAAATCATACCAACGATTGTTGAAACAATCATACCGATGAAGATTGCTGCTTTAAAACCTTTTGTTAGAAGAACTACGGCAATCACAATACCAAAGATAGCTAATAACGTTTGACCATTTGTAATATCACCAAGACCAACTAATGTTGCATCATTATTAACGACGATACCAGCATTTTGTAAACCAATAAATGCGATGAAGAGACCGATACCTGCACCAACTGCATTCTTTAACTCTAGTGGAATAGCATTAATGATTTTCTCACGAATACCTGAAAGAGATAAACATACGAAGATTACCCCAGAGATTAAAACACCTGTTAAAGCTGTTTGCCATGGAATACCGTAAGTTAGTACTGCTGTGTAGGCGAATAATGCATTAAGACCCATACCAGGAGCAAGTGCAACTGGGAATCTAGCAATCAATCCCATTAAGATACTACCAACTGCTGCTGCTAATGCAGTTGCTACGAATACGGCACCTTGATCCATACGTAGTGCATCCGGTAAATCTGGAATGCTTTGTAATGTTAAAACGCTTGGGTTTACAACTAAGATGTAAGCCATTGCTAAGAAAGTTGTTACACCACCAATTGTCTCGCGGGCATAATTCGTGCCAAGCTCATCAAATTGAAAATACTTCTTCATTTTTCGTTTCCCTCCGAAAGTTTGTCGTTAAGATACTTTTGAGATCCCTTTTCTCCATACAAAAAGCTCCGTCTAAAATATAGAACGGAGCATGACAGTCAATGAAAAAGTAAACATACCTATAGATAGAGATATCCAAATTTACAGAAAATCACTATAGTAATAGGTAGACATTTCATCGTAGTCAAGCCGTTCATGGCAGCTTGGTAGAAACTTTTGGGCCATATCCCCAAGAATATACGACTAAATATATAGTTTAATATAATTTCTGTAATCATAGTACCAACACAATAATAAAAAGTCAAGTAAAAAGACGAACATTAAATTTTACAGTTGTGTTAAAGTTCGTCTTTTGTTCGATTTTATATAGAAAGCTTATAAATTAATTGCCTAATTAGTGGTATTTTGTCTATGTTACGAACAGCACTAGCTACTACATGAGCATTTTTTTAAAACTATTTCCATTTAAAAGTGTATTAGTAATGAACTCCCCATCTTTAAATACCGCAAATGTTGTCCATGGGATTACAAATGATTGCGCTTCTTCCATTGTTGTTATTTCATGAAAAGTCACTTTCACATTTTCTTCATTCGCTACTTTTTGAATTTCATTTATACAATTATATATGTAGGGACATTGTGGTACATAATAGAACGCAAAACCTTCCCGCTCATTAACTTGTCCTTCATGTACTTGATTTCTAAATTTGACAGGGTGACTTTCTTCCAAATGAAAGGCGACTAATTCAAAATCTGGATCGGCTGCATCCACTACCTCAAATCCTTGCTTTATAAAGAATTTCTTATCTGCTAAGTACGGTCTCTTTTTCTTACTTGTAATTGTTACAATTCCTTTAAACCCTTTCACTCTAGCATCATCTATGCAAGCTTGTAATAACTCTTTTCCAGTACCTTTTCCTTTGTAGCTGCCCGATACCCATAAGCAATTAATATACATATATGCTGGCGCATCGATTGGAACCCACGCATACTCGGCTGGAAGATATTCAATAAATACCTTTCCATTCACATCTAACTTACGAAAAACTAATCCTTCTTGAATTCTTTCCTTCAACCAATTCTTCTTTGCCTTTACGCCTTCTTGATGTTTTTTATCCGATATTGCACAACAAATATGCTCTTCTCCAATCGTATCAACCGTTATATTTTTGTATGTATTAGACATTTTAATCATGACTCCCTATTAGAAATGATATTTATTCCGTCGCCAAGCTGTTCGTTTCCATAAAACCCCTAATATTAATTCTATTATTCCTATTAAGAAAAATATAGGTTGTAAAATGGATACATAACCAATTAACCAAACTTGAACAACAATCCAAACTACTAATACAAAGCCCATGAACGAAATATATTTCCACACTTCTACACAATTCTTTATGATGGCGAGAAAAGCCGTTATGATCTGTCCTATTCCAATCACTATGAAGAGAAACAAACCTGGAATCAGGAAGTTTGGAAATATCTCCTTAGGTAAAATGTCTGTATTCATTCCTAGAGTACGTCCAGTAGGATCGGAAATGAAAGCGAGTCCCGTTACTACCGCTCCAATTCCCGTTATAAATAAAAAAATGAGATTTAATTTTTTAACCAATTTTCGCTGATTCATAAAATCTCTCCTACTATTTTTTATTCAATATTGTTTCTTTTCACTAAAAAATCATTTCTAATATGAACAAATTAAAGAAGAGAATGCCTTTGCTGTTCATCAATCCGACATTCTCTTCTTTTGCATTCATTTAGCTTAGTTATCTACATGCACATTTTTTATGATAGTGTCTTCCTAAAGCATCGGCTGCAATGATTGCCGCTAAGACATCTTCTGGGGTAACATCAAAAGGCATATTTCCCATTGTGTCGCCCTCTGCACATGCAATCTCCGCTACTTGCTGCAACTGTTCCACATCTATTTCTTTAACACCTAATTCGCCTAAAGTAATCGGTAATCCAACACTTACGCAAAATTCGATTACTTTATGCAATTCATCAGAGCCGATATTCTCAAGTACCAACTGTGTAATTGTTCCGAAAGCTACTTTCTCACCGTGATACATGTGATGCGTGTCTTCCAGAGCTGTCATACCATTATGAATCGCATGTGCAGCGGCAAGACCTCCACTTTCGAAACCAACACCACTTAAGTATGTATTTGCTTCAATTACATTTTCCACGGCCTTAGTAACCATATGATTTTCCACCGCTAACTTTGCTTTTAAACCATCTTCTAGTATCGTTTTAAAGCAAAGTTTCGCAAGGGCAATTCCCGCTTTTGTTGGTTTAGCTCCAGCTATTGTATTTCCATTCGAATTCACTGTTGCCCGCGCTTCAAAATAAGTAGCTAAAGCGTCGCCAATACCTGCAACTAACAATCTAACAGGTGCATTTGCAATCACTTGCGAGTCAACGATGACCATATCTGGATTCCTTGGAAGGAATAAATATTCTTCGAAAACACCCTCTTCACTGTATATAACAGACAATGCACTACATGGTGCATCTGTTGAGGCAGCCGTAGGTACGATAACTATAGGACATTTCTTATAATATGCCACCGCCTTAGCTGTATCTAACGTTTTGCCACCACCAACCCCAATAATGACATCAAAATCTTTAGCAACTTCAATTAATCTATTAATCTCTACCTTCGAACACTCGCCGTTAAACTTTTCAATATAACAATCTGATCCATTTGCTGCAAAACTCTCACTGATTACCCCACCTAAAGTGTTAACGAGAAAAGCATCCACTAGAATAAATACTTTGTTTCCTAGAGCACTTACATGGTTATAAATCTTTTCAAGCTCACCTTTACCTTGAATATACCTGCTAGTTGAAATAATTACATTTGTCATATATTCAGTCTCCTCCTATACCATATTCCCACATCTGTAATTCCCTTTTTTAACAATATTAAACCTTATTTTATGAAAAATTTTACTTTTCGTATATTTTTAAAAACACAGAAAAAAAGCAAGTGAAATAGACACTTCACTTGCTCTTCTATTATTCATTTTGTACACTCAACTGCTTCGATGGCAGTTTAGATTGCAGCTTAGTAAGATAACGTTTCGTCATAAAACCTAAAATCAATTCAACTATAATTGCAAAGAGAATGATTAAATAGATTTCATCTGAGAAACGATCAAACATCACACCATACAATGACTGCCCTATAGGGTAAGAACACATAACAATCGTTGAAACAAACGCACTTACTTTTCCTAACATCTCATTTGGTGTTTCACTTTGTAAAAAAGTTTGAGCAAAAATAGAGAAAATACCTACTGATGCCATGCATAAAAAAGTACTAATACAAATAACAACATAGGCAACCATCGGCTGTACTTGTAGCCCCGTTACAAAAGCGATCGGCAATAAAACTACTCCACCTAATAAGATGAATATATAGGAGTTATGAATAGTATATTTTTTAGATACTACACCAATAGCAAGCCCAGCACCAATTGATCCGATCGCTAAGAAGCTTTCAGCAATACCATATAACTGCGAACTCAACCCAAGTTGCACTTTAATGATATAAGGTAAGCCAATCATAATCATCGTCGAGAAAAACAGATTAATTGCAGCAACCACTAATAGAATCTTAAATAAAATAGGATTATCCTTACTAATGAATGTTAATGCCTGTTTTAAATCCATAATCGCTGTATCGAATACTTTTCCATTTGATGATTGTTTCGTAAATGGAATACGAATAAACATTTCTAATACTGCTGAAATAAAGAACGCAATTGCACTAACAATAACAATGATCTTTAAATCAAAAAATCCATACAGCATTCCACCTAAAATCGGTCCTAAGAAGTTTGCTAATGCGTTCACTTGGATCACAACCCCATTTGCCTGCAACAAATGATTACTGTCTACTAACACAGGCACACTTGCTTGGACGGATGGCTGATACATCGACTGAATGATTGAAAGGATCATCATTACGGCAGCTACTAAGAATACAATTTGGCTACTCCCTATTTGGGTAAGAAATACGATACATACTAATGATGTGATTACATCTAAACATACCATGATGTTCCTACGATTCACACGATCTGCTAATACACCCCCAATAGGCGATAACAAAATGGTAGGAATCATGGATAACGCAAGAATGCTTCCAAAAGCAGTAGCTGAGCCTGTCACATCCAATATATAAAGCGATAAGGAAAATCGCAGAATAGAATTTCCGAATAAAGATATAATCTGACCAATAATCAATAACGTAAAATCTTTTTGAAATAACGTACTTTCCTTCATATAAATCTCTCCCTTTTGTAATAAAAATACAAATTAACAAACCGACTGGCGGTATGTAATATTTAAATAATATACTGCCTTCTAAAAAGGCAGCTCATTATTTAAATATGCTTTTCAAATAACTATTCATTGCATTTAAAACTTCTTCATCCATAAACGGAACACCCATAAGTTCAGTAAGATTTTTCAAATATAAAATTTTACGTTCTAAATCTTCTTCACTTACTTGACCTATCATCGGACTAAGCCAAACATTATTTAATAACAGGATAACTTCACTCGCACTTTTACTATCCTCTACAGAAATTGAGCCATCTTTTTTACCTTCTTCGATTAGCTCTTGAAAGAGTGGCACACCATGTTTCAGAGTACCATTCAATAAGATACTAACGAATTTAGGGTTTTCCGTTAAAGATATTGCCATTTTATCAAACTGTTGCTTTTCAAGATTTTCAAATTCAGCACAAATAATCTTTTTTAGTTTTTGCAAGGCATTTAAATGCTTATGATTATTGAACTTCTTAAATGGATTTCGATCATTGAAGCCCTTATCACCAATTGCATGTAAGATTTCATCCTTTGATTTGAAATGATGATAAATTGCTCCTTTACTCATTCCTAATTCGTTAATAATATCCTGAATAGTTGTTTGTTCATAACCCTTTTCAAGAAATAAACGATAAGAAATAGAAAGAATTTGCTCAATTGTTTTCTCGGGATGTTTATTTCGAACCAAATCCCCACCTCCATACATACCACTGGTATGTATGGAGAATAACATCTCATTGAATTTTTGTCAATAACATCCAGCAAACATAAAAACCCTCGGAAGCCCGTATTGATTAGGTTTCCGAGGTTTTATTGACTTTATTCCCATTCAATGTAGCAGGTGGCTTACTTTTTATATCATAAACAACGCGGTTGATGTGAGGAGAAGCATTGTTATATCAACGCTTTTAGCTCTTTTACATCAACTTACAAGAACTTACAATTTCTCATTTTACCCTGAAATTATATATGTCAATAGTAGCGCGTCAAAACCCTATTTTCAATTGAAATAACAAGGTTTCGAGCTTAAATTTTAGTACATATTTTGAGCTTTAAGTTGTGCTTCTTCTTGTCGATAGCGTTCTTCCATTGCCTCTCTTTCTTTTCTTTTTCTGTCCTGAATAAATTGATGATACGATTTGTTATACATTTCTTATTTCTCCTTCAAAGTGAATTTTAAGATATTTTTTATTTCTCCAATCCATAAAAAAAGCACAGAGTTTCCTCCATGCTCCTTTTAAAAAGACCACAAACTAATATTCGATATGCTCGAAACAAAATGAACTGCCATTCCTGTATGTGGGATTTTAGCTACATTTTATTTTATTTTATTGAAGCTCTTTTAAGCTTCTTAGAACTCTCAATAGATTTTTTTTGCAACGTTCTGCAATTTCAGGAACTAAGTATGCTTCTAAATCAACCACATTTATGCCCACTTTCTAATATTTTAAGAGTTACTCCACAAATCAGTGAGCTTGATATCATCACTAGCTGGACGGAGTGATTTCTCTTTATCAATTTTTACGAATACAGGGACTTGCATTGCATTTCCTGTAATAATTGCTTCTCCTTGGCCAAGACATGGTATCATCTGATAGGAACTTTTATCAAGTGTAGGCATAGTATTTTCAAGCATTCTTAAATCCTTCTCATTAACTAAACGATGAATCAAATAGTTATGCGTTTGAGAAAGAATAGTTGGAGAAATATCAGCTGGTCTTTGGCTGGATAAAGTAAGATAAAATCCGAATTTCCGACCTTCTTTGATAATTTCTTCAAAGACAGACAGTCTATAATCTTGCCAATCATCTCCATTATTTCTATACTCAGAATTTAATATATTATGAGCTTCATCAATAATTAAGTGTTTCGTTTGATGAACACTTTTTCCAGAAACTAATGATTTTTGCTCATCGTAAATCATTTTAGATAACAACATAGGGATTAATCGAGTAATCTCTTGATTTGCATAAACAAGCGATATAATATTCATCAGTTTATAATCTTCAATAGCTCTTTCTTTAACTTCTATAACTTTTTCTAGACTTTGTAAAGAAGAATTAATTCTGTTAAATAAGGGATTTAAGTGTTCACGATTTACTTTTCCCCATGCAGTCCTATGAACTTTTTGGAAATCTAGAAACATTTGTAATTGATGAATTGGTGTACTACTCATACTATTAAATAGTTTTTTTAACTCTTCTGAGACTTTCGAAATTCCTGATTTTTTGAGTTTTTCTGGTGTAATTCCCTCATTAGAACCACTGTTGAACCATATTTCCGGTGTATCAATTTTATAATTACCATTTATTTGTCTAATTTGATCCAGCTCAGAAAAAAGATCTTTATTTCTTAGATATTTTTTTGCTGTATCTACCCAATCCTGAAAACTATCTTGGTTAGTAGAAGAACCAGATGTTAGTATTTTTTTGAGAGTTCCTGTAGTATATGCTCCAAAATCAAAATGAGCTGTTGAGAGTTTTTCATTAAATTCTTTTATTGAACTTCTTAGAAACGGTACTTGTGTTGCGGGTCTGGCATCAAAGAGTATCGATAATATGTCTGCATCAAATATGTATTTTCTTTCAACTGGTAATTTTCTACCCCTGGTTGAATCTCGTGTGTTAATTTCATATATTTCTTTATTCTCTATTTCAACTCCAAAAATTCCTTTTCTTGTCGAATCATCACTATTGGTAGATGAATATTCGCCATTAAAATCTATTACAAAAAATTGGGATTTTTGTTTTATTTGCTCATAAAAATCCGACCTGAAAAGTTCCAAGTATAATTTATGCAATGTATTAGACTTACCACTTCCGGTGTTTCCAAATATACCTATATGGGATGCAAAGAACTTATTTATTGATAATTGAATTGGCTGATTTTCTAAAATTGATTTTCCGATTTTTATTGTTGGTTCATTATTTTCAATTCCATAAATAATTTTTAACTCATCTAAAGTTGTTAAGGTGACCTCATTACCAATCATAGGTACGTACTGACTTGTCACCTGAAATTTTCCTGCTTCAATTACTCCTTTGGTTTTCAAAGAAATAATTCTATTTATTGAGTTTTTTGAATATCTATTATCAAATTCAGAACTTTTGATAGAATTTTGTTGATCAATCACTTTCTCATTTGAAACAGTTGCAACTATTTTAATCTCATTTTGATTAATAGTTAGGTAAGCACCAATCTTAGGGCCTGTCAATATCTCCCCATACCAGATGAATTCTGCATCATTTGACATGCTGTACATTCCAACTTGCGATACATCACCTTCAACAGAAGTAATTACTCCTAGGGTTTTCTTAGGACTTTCCATCTTTTAAGTACTCCATACTTGTTCCACGCAATATACTAGTTAAATTTGATAAGTCAAAACTGTACCAGTCTTCACCTTCATCAACCGTGTTTTTTGTTTTATACTCATCACGAAAATTTTCAGGAGTTAAAATAGTAAAATTACTTCGTTCAGCACTCAATCCTAAATTCTCTAAATAGGTTTCTCTATCTCTATCAGTGAACCCAAAAGCGTACACCATTAATTCTGGATTTTGAATAGCTCTTTTAATCATCTTTGCAATATGTTTATCTTGAAACGAAAAGCCAATCACAAACAAAACGGATTGTGGTTTATCTAACTCTAATTGAAATACTCTTAGCATCTCATGAAAATGATTATTGTAAAAAGTATCTTGTTCTTCATACCCTGTAGGCTTTACAATAACTGGAGAATCAATAACACTATTTCTAATTAATACAGAATCCCCAACTTTTTCCCAATTCATAGAACCATGAGGCTTTATTAGGGTCAAAGAAGGTATTTCATTTGTATAGTTATCATTCAATCCCTTATACGAAACTGTTCGATTATAGTTTGAGCCATCAAGCTTTCTATCAAAATAACCACTAGCACCATCATTAAATATAAATCTATAGTTTTGTAGGACATTGTCAGAAGCTTTCTCAATAAATAAATCATAGTTTGTAGTAAACAGATTGGCAGTACGGGGCGTCTGCCTTGAATTTGACAAGTTAAGTATATCTATTATCTTTGAAATAAAATTAGTGTAATTATTCAACGTGATACATATTGATGATCTATATTCCAAAGCTTGTCCCAATAAATCTTCGCTTACTCTTTTAACTGTTTCAGCTAATAATGTATTTCTTTTTTCATTATTCTCTGCCTGAATCATTCCCATCAAAGGTATTGCAGGATAAGAAGTGCCTGAACCAATCAAAAAATTCAGCTGTTTTGTAATTGCTAATTTCCTGAGTTTTTTTACTAATTCATCTTTTTTATTTATCTGTTCGTCGACCATATAATCCTCCCAAACAACTTTCTATTAACATAATTATACATTAATTCAAATTAATTTTTTAGATTATAAAAATAAAGCCAGTTACCAGTAATTTAAGTTACCTTAAATTAAACCTATAAATATCATTACCTAACCACAAAAATTGTATTAGAC